>JAKVPA010000011.1 GCA_022482495.1 Sphaerochaeta sp.
GCTAGGGCATCGGCTTTGCAAGCCGAGGGTCGGGGGTTCGAACCCCCCTGCCTCCAGTGGAAGGTTTTTTTACAGTTGAGCGAGAGGACGGGAAGGATGATATGGTCAAGCGAAGGAAGGGTTCGCGGAGGATGCCTGGGAGCCGCCAGGCGAGGAAGGGCGCGGCAAGCTGCGAAAAGCCGGGGGGAGGAGCCGACATCCCGAGATCCCCGGGTGCCCGAATGGAGTAATCCGCGCGGAGCAATCCGCGCGCCGCGGTGCTGAATACATAGGCGCCGCGGGGAGAGACGCAGGGGAGTGAACCATCTAAGTACCTGCAGGAAAAGAAATCAAACGAGATTCCCCCAGTAGCGGCGAGCGAACGGGGAGGAGCCCAAACCGCGGGCCTTCGGGGCCGCGGGGTTGTAGGGGTGCGCCTGGGATTTGGTCCCGGCGCGCGCCGCATGCACAGCGGAACGGTCTGGGAAGGCCGGCCGGAGCGGGTGAGAGCCCCGTACGCGAAGTGGATGCGGTGGCGCTGGGCGCGCTGCCTGAGTACGCCGGGACACGAGGAATCCCGGCGGAAACAGGGGGGACCACCCTCCAAGGCTGAATACTCGGCGGCTACCGATAGCGTATAGTACCGTGAGGGAAAGGTGAAAAGGACCCCGGGAGGGGAGTGAAAGAGAACCTGAAACCGCGGACCCACAAGCGGTCGGAGCCATGGCGACATGGTGACGGCGTGCCTTTTGTAGAATGAGCCTGCGAGTTGCCGTGCGCGGCGAGGCTAAGGGACAGGAGTCCCGGAGCCGGAGGGAAACCGAGTCCGAAGAGGGCGACGAGTCGCGCGGGGCAGACCCGAAGCCAAGTGATCTAGCCGCGGCCAGGCTGAGGCAGGGGTGGAACCCTGTGGAGGGCCGAACCTAAGTCCGCTGAAAAGGGCTGGGATGAGCTGCGGCTGGGGGTGAAAGGCCAAACAAACTTGGAGATAGCTGGCACTCTCCGAAATAGCTTTAGGGCTAGCGTCGCGCGGACCGCGCGGGAGGTAGAGCACCGGATAGGCGAGGGGCCGTCACTGGCTGCCGAGCTTAACCGAACTCCGAATGCCCGCGCGCCATACGCGGCAGTCAGGCGGCGACTGATAAGGGCCGTCGCCGAGAGGGGAACAGCCCGGACCGCCGGCCAAGGTCCCGAATGCGCGCCGAGTGGGAAAGGAAGTGCGGATGCACAGACAGCCAGGAGGTTGGCTCAGAGGCAGCAACGCCTCCAAGGAGTGCGTAACAGCTCACTGGTCGAGTATCCGCGCGCCGATAATGTAACGGGGCTAAGCGCGCAACCGAAGCCGCGGGGGCGGGCGCCGTAGGGCGTCCGTCCGGTAGGAGAGCATCCCGCATACGGGAGAAGCGGGGGCGGGAGCCCCCGTGGACGGGGCGGGAGAGAGGATGCAGGCATGAGTAACGTGAAAGACGGGTGGGATCCCCGTCCGCCGGAAGCCTGAGGTTTCCAGGGTAAAGGCAATCTGCCCGAGGGTCAGCCGGCCCCTAAGCCGAGGGTGAAGACCGTAGGCGATGGGAAGCGGGTCAACAATCCCGCGCCGCCGGGCGCTTACGATGGGGCGAAGCATTGCGCAGTACGCCGCGGGGCGGCGGTATGCCCCGCCAAAGCCGCGAGGCGCTGAGGGGTCCAGGGAAGTCCGGGCCCCGAGCCGAGCGGTGAGGGAGGGTCCTTACGGGGGCCTGAAGGGTGTGCTGTGCGGTGACGAGAAAGAACCCCTGGGTGCTACGCCCGGGACCGTACCAGAGACCGACACAGGTGGGCGAGCTGAATATGCGAAGGCGACGGAAGAGTTCGCGTCAAGGAACTCGGCAAACTGCATGCGTAACTTCGGGATAAGCATGGCCCCCGCGAGGGGGCCGCAGAGAAACGGCCCATGCGACTGTTTACCAAAAACACAGGTCCGCGCGAACCAGCGATGGGAGGTATGCGGACTGACACCTGCCCGGTACCGGAAGGTCAAGGGGAGCCGTCAGCGCAAGCGAAGCGGCGAGCCCAAGCCCCGGCAAACGGCGGCCGTAACTATAACGGTCCTAAGGTAGCGAAATTCCTTGTCGGGCAAGTTCCGACCCGCACGAATGGTGTAACGATATGGGCGCTGTCTCGACGCGAAATCCGGTGAAATTGAAGTCCAGGTGAAGATGCCTGGTACCCGTGGTTAGACGGAAAGACCCCGTGAACCTTTACTTCAACTTGGCGTCGGCGCGCGGACAGGGATGTGTAGGATAGGTGGGAGGCAACGAAGCGGGGCCGTCAGGCAACGCGGAGCCGCCGGTGAAATACCACCCTTCCCTTTCCGCGCGCCTAACCCGGGCCGCGAACCGGTCCGGGGACTGGGCCAGGCGGGAAGTTTGACTGGGGCGGTCGCCTCCTGAAGGGTAACGGAGGCGCGCGAAGGTCGCCTTAGGACGGTCGGGAATCGTCCGGCAAGCGCAAAGGCACAAGGCGGCCTGACTGCGAGGCGTACATGCCGGGCAGACGCGAAAGCGGGTCTTAGTGATCTGGCGGTGGCGTGTGGAAGCGCCGTCACTTAACGGATAAAAGGTACTCCGGGGATAACAGGCTGATCTTGCCCAAGAGTTCACATCGACGGCAAGGTTTGGCACCTCGATGTCGGCTCATCGCATCCTGGGGCTGGAGCAGGTCCCAAGGGTTTGGCTGTTCGCCAATCAAAGCGGTACGCGAGCTGGGTTCAGAACGTCGTGAGACAGTTCGGTCCCTATCTGCCATGGGCGCTGGACGTCTGAGGGGTCCTGCCTCTAGTACGAGAGGACCGAGGTGGACGGACCTCTGGTGTACCGGTTGTCCCGCCAGGGGCAGCCGCCGGGTAGCCATGTCCGGAAGGGATAAACGCTGAAAGCATCTAAGCGTGAAGCCCCCCCCAAGATGAGACGTCCCCGAGGGTATAACCCTCCTGAAGGAACCAGGGAGACTACCTGGTCGATAGGCCGGGGGTGCAGGCGCCGCAAGACGCACAGCCCACCGGTACTAATCAGCCGTGAGGCTTGGCCATATCATCGTTCCCGCCGTCGCGGGGAGGCTCGGGGGGCGTCCGTCCTGCGGACGGACCCGGAGCCGGCCCGGTGGCCACAGCAAGGCGGACATACCCGTTCCCATCCCGAACACGGTCGTCAAGCGCCTTCGCGCCGATGGTACTGCGGTTCTTCCGCGGGAGAGTAGGTAGCTGCCGGGCCCTTTCTTTTTCCTTTTCCAACACCCTTTCCCAAGGGTGTTTTTCTTTGCCCAAAAAGAACAAGGAAATTCTGATCCTCTCATGAAAAACGGCTCAATCATAAATCCTGTGGGATTTTCTCAGCCACAGGGTTTCTGACATAGCCTTTCCTGCTTGCATCAAAGAGCTTGAGGAAGAAGTAATCGTCATCAGGGTAACCATACCCTTGCCTCCTTAGGGTCTTGATCCGGTTATTGACGCCCTCGATCTTTCCAGCAGAGATATCATAGGTTGCATGGGCGATGATTCCCTCGAAATGGTTGTCCAGCAGTCTTCTGAACCAGAGCAGGTGCTTGTTGCCGGTAGCCATGCACATGTCCATGATTTCTGAGATTGCTCCGGCCATGGATGGCTCATCGGTCATCTTGTAGGCCTCGCAGAGTTTCTCCTTGATCAAGTCCAGCGTGAACAGGAGCTTGTTCTGCCTGATGAGATCCTCATATCTGGCTAGATGTCCGTCCTTGCGGACTACCTGCTCCTTGCTGAACAGCGAGCTTCCCTCGCTAAGAATCTTCCCATCCTCTGCCTCCTGGTCCTTCCTTGCAAGGGTCTGCTTGGAAGAGGTAAGGATATATCTGCTTCCCTTGAGGGATTTTGCAGCCTTCTCATCCCCCTCTGCAATGAGCCGTCTCTGCTCGTCCTTACGGATTTGGCCCACCACCTTGTCGTTGAAGTTCTTGACGATGTGAAAAAAATCGAAAACCGTCTGGATGTGGGGGCAACGGTCTTCAAATGCCTCCTGGAAGTCGCTGTTCATGTCGCAGGCGACCGCCTCAACCCCTTCCATCCACTCCTTGCCCACGTGCTCGATGAACGAGTATACCGAGGCCTTCTTCTTTCCGTGGGCGAGCCACAAAATGTGGCCGGTCTCCATGTCTATGATGATCACCGCGTACTTGTGCCCGTCATGGAGCTTGAACTCATCGATGCCCAGGAACCTCGCCTGCCTCTCGGGCTGGATGAGGCGCTCTCCGTCGACGGTGTACTTCTCTTTCAGACGCTTCAGGTCGATGTCCTTGACGGTATTCCTACCGAGCCCGGTGATATACGCAACTTGCTTGTTGGTAAAGCCATAGGCGAGCAGGTCCCTGGTGAAGTTCAACAATTCAGAGCTGATGCGGTGTCCCTTTGCCTGGAAAGGAACGTCCTGCATATGGCTGTGGCCGCATCGGGGACAATAATAGCGCAGCTTGGTGAACCTGAGACAGCTCAACTTGTCTCCGAAACACAGATGCCTCAGGGTGGCCTCACAGCGGTCATGGATGTGCATCGAGCTTCCGCATAATGGACACAGGCAATCATCGGCACTGCTCGCAAGCTCTCCTTTGAGCAGGTACATCTCTCTGTTTGATACAGTCTTTACTATCTCCGTGGTACGATTGGTGAAGCCTACCAATTCTGAGGGCAACATGATACAGTGCATCTAGGGCTGTCTTCCTTTTCTGTTGAGTGTGGTAACTAAACATTACAGGGACGGCCCTTCCTTATGCAATCATCTTCATTTCCTCTGATGTTCTCGATTCCCTATATGTTGACAGCTCTATCCAATCCCACAGAAAAAGTGATTGAACCTGAAAAACTCATACAATCCTTCAATCGAGTTGATTGACTACGTGAAAACAGTGAACGTACGATACGAATGATTCGTAGACCATTGGGAAAGGAGTTGCCATGCAACCGTTGATCATCTTCATGGACAGTGGAGATACCTTGGTGGATGAATCCACCGAAGTACGAGACCGTCCCGGTGGAATGGTAAGGTCTTGTTCTCTGTTTCCCGGAGCTACGGAAGCCATACGCAGTCTCTGGAGAAAAGGATACTGCATCGAATTGGTCGCAGATGGACTGGTATCGTCGTTCCTGAACATCTATCAACAACAGGGATTGACGGAATGCTTTGCAGCATGGACCGTCTCCGAAGCAGTGGGTGCGGAAAAACCGGATCCTCGGATGTTCCGTACGGCGTTTCGGAATCTGGGGCTTTCCGAGGATGCAGAGACGAAACAGCGTGTCGTAATGGTGGGGAACAATGTTGTACGGGATATCCGTGGGGCCAAAGCGTTCGGCATCCGAAGCATTCTTGCCAGATGGTCGCCCCGGTACGACTACACGATTCACGGAGAGGAAGAACGCCCCAATTATGTGCTGGATTCCATCGGAGGACTGGTGCCTTTGATCGACCAGATCACCTCCCTCCTTCTGTCTGACACATCTGTCTCGTGAAACTGGAACAATCGCTTCGTTTCATGATATACTGCATCGTAGCTGTTGGTCGGAGGAGGACATGATGCAGGACCTTAGCACTCGCTATCTCGGGCTCCAACTGAAGAACCCCATCATAATCGGAAGCGGACCGTATACGTCTACACTTGACAATCTGAAACGATGTGAGGACAGTGGCGCCGGTGCCGTGGTTCTCCGTTCGATCTTTGAAGAGGAGATCGAGCAGACCGCCCAGAACGCGATTGATGAGAATGAACCATTCATGACGCACAGTGACGGCGACGCCTATGTGCGGGAGCATACCGCAGAGCGCGCCATGGAACAGTATCTTGATCTTCTTTCCGGCGCGAAGAAATCCCTCTCCATCCCCGTCATCGCTTCGTTGAACTGCAAGAGCGCCGGGACGTGGACGGAATATGCCAAACGGTTGGCGAAAGCCGGAGCCGACGCCATTGAGGTCAACCACTACACGGTGGCTGCGGACAAAGAGGTCAGCGGGCAAGAGATGGAGAAGCGGTTCCTCAAGCTGGTACGCACGGCGCGTGCCTCCATTTCCCTCCCACTCACCGTGAAAATGGGAATGTTCTATTCTTCCCTGTCCAACCTGTTGTACACGTTCAATGGAGAGAAGATCGACGGCGTGGTGCTGTTCAACCGGTTCTTCCAGAACGACATTGACATCAACGGACAGAAGCTCAGTCAGCATCCCGCGTTGAGTTCCCCGGATGACTATCTCATCCCGCTTCGCTGGACGGCATTGATGAGCGCCCAATTGAAAATGGATATCTGCGCTTCTTCGGGTATTTGGAGCGGGGAGACGGTGGTCAAGCAATTGCTTGCAGGAGCAAAAGCGTGTGCCGTCTGTTCCGTTGTGCTGAAGAAAGGGCCGTCCGTCATCGGAGAGATGCTTTCCTTCCTGAGTGACTGGATGGACCAGCATGGTTACGAGAAGATTGCAGATTTCAACGGCAAGCTTGCCCAGACGAACATCGACCATCCGGAACTCTGGGAACGCAGCCAGTACATGAAGGTCGTACAGGCCAAAGAGGTGTAAGGTGGATTTCAACGCGTATCGTGACATCGCGCCGTATCGTGGCAAAGACGTGGAGGACGCCGTCCAGCGGGTCATCGCCAACGCGCCCTCCGTCCAGCAGATGCTGACCGGTCTGCAGTGCAAGGCGGACCGGTTTGACACGGCAAAGACAAAGGCGTATCTGGAGCATGTCATCACCCAATTGAAACGGGTCCATTCGTATGATGATTTCCAGCGATACGTCACGGCGGGAATTTTTCTTCCGTCCATCCTGAAGAACAGTTCCACCGGATTCTCCACCAGTGGGGTTGAGGGGATCGATCCTCATGAAGCATACTTTTTCATGAGCAACCACCGGGACATCATCCTTGACTGCGCGTTGATCGACCTGGCGCTTCTCCAAGGGGGCAGGGGAATGTGCGAGATGGCCATCGGGGACAACCTGCTGTACAACCAGTTCGTCATCGACCTGTTCAAACTGAACGGAGGCGTGACGGTCAAACGGACGCTTCCCATGCGGGAGAAATATCTGGAGTCCATCCGGCTTTCCCGATACTTCGTCGAGTTGATCACCGAAGAGAAGCACTCCATCTGGTGCGCACAGAAGAGCGGAAGAGCGAAGGATGGCATTGACGTGACCACGCCGGCTATCATCAAGATGCTGTATCTCTCCCAACGCCATCGTGACATTTCCTTCCCTGATCTGATCCGTGAATGCCATCTGGTGCCGGTCGCCGTCAGTTACGAGTACGACCCCAACGACATCAACAAAGGTCGTGAGGAAGTGGATATCGCTGTCAAAGGGTGCCATGAGAAGAAGAAGTACGAGGATTTGATCAGCATGATCCGTGGCCTGACCAAACCGAAGGGAAGAATCCACATCAGCTTCGGCACTCCGATCGTCGATGACTGCGACACCCCGCAGGCGGTGGCCAATCAAGTGGATCGGCAGATTCACTTGATGTACAAACTCTGGCCGACCAACTGCTTCGCCTATGATTACCTGGAGCAGAAACAGCTGTTCAAGGACGAGTACAAGGATTTTGACGGGGACGCGTTCCTTGCCCGGTACGCCCATCTCCAACCGGAGGTGCGTGAATTCGTTCTGAACAGTTTCGCCAATCCCGTCCGGTCCTATCTCCGTGCGAAACAAGGGTGAACGGTCTCTGATCATCCTTCTCCTGCTTGCTCTGGTATCCTGCACGCCCCAAGAGTTTTCGTTGGATGGGACGATAGGGTTTCCCGTATATGACGAGGATTCCAAAGCGGAATCCCTTGCGTTGTTCGCTACGTTCAACGTACCGACGGACCAACAGGTACAGATGGAGATCACCAGCCCTCAGGGGGATGTCTGGACGTTGATGGCTGACCCGGTGCAGATCGGAGAACTCTGGTACTGGGGGTCTTCCTTGTTGGAGCATCAGGATCTGCAGCCTGGCACGTACCACCTCAAGGCGATGCGTCGTGACGGCAAGGTGCTCCAGACGGATGTCTCCGTCCGATGGGATGGGGAACCTCCCGCGTTACCGGAAGCATTTGTCTCTGACGGTCAGTTACAGTGGAAGGGGAAAGCGACGCTTGCGTATCGGTTCCTTTCCTCCTCCGGTGTGGTCATATCCTCAGGAGAAGGGGAGAGCGGGGTGGTGATTCCCAAAGAGGCTGCACGTCTGGAGCTTTCCCACCATGATGATGGCACGAACTGGACGGTCCGTAGGACCATCCCGCTGTGATCACACGATCCGTCCCACCGCTTCCATCAGTTCTTTCTTTGATAAACGGATGACGAACGTCCGTCCATGGGGACAGACGGGATCTTCAAGCCGGAACACCTGACGCACCAGTTCCGCACCGGTGGCGCGGTCGACGACATCCCCCTGGCGGATCGCCTTGTGGCAGGAGACGATGGCATACAATCCTTTCTCCACTTCCTGGCTGGAACCGGTTTCTTCCCGGATGAAATCCACGATTTCTCCTTCGGTGTCCCGCATCAATGACGGGACGGAAAGAAGCTTCCACATCAACGGTTCCGTTCCTTTCTCCAGTTTGATCCCAAGATTCAGGTAGACATCAAGATTCTGGGCCAGGTAGGCGTCCACGTCAGGCGCCACTTCGAAGGACCGGGGCACCAGCAGTGTCTGCACCTGCTTGGTCGTTCGCAGTTCATCGAACAGGATCCGCTCGTGGGCGGCGTGCTGGTCGACCAAGTACAGGTCATCCCCTTTCTGTGCGATAAGGAACAGGTTGAATGCCTGGCCGATGTATACGATTGGCTGGTCCTCTTGCTGCTGGACATCCCAGCTGTCTGCGGCTTCCCGTGTCTTGTCCACTTCCATCCGTGCCTGGGGAGGACTCTGGAGGATCTCCCGTGCCTTGGAAAACCATTCAGGATCCAGAGGTTTTTCTCCCTGATAGGATGGTTGTGGTTCATGGCTTGCGGAAGGCGCGGCGTGTTCGGGACGTTCCTGATGGACGCTTTCCAACGGCAACGTCGGTTGGGCGACGGTGGTGGTCTGCACCACCATGCGCGGAATGGTCCGGCGCATGCCGCCTTGGATCAACTGGGAGACGGCATGGTGGACTTCCGCCTTGTTGCGAAGCTTTACTTCCCGCTTGGTCGGATGGATGTTGAAATCCACCAACGTGGGGTCGATGTCGATGAACAGGCTGCAGTAGGGAAAGGAACCTCCGGGAAGCATTTCCCCGTAGCCGTAGGTCACCGCCTGTACCAGCGCGTAATCTTCCACCGGGCGTTTGTTGACGAAGATGGTGATGCCGGATCGGTCGCTGCGGTGCAAGGCGGGGGAGGAGGTGACGGCATACAGACGGAACCGTTCCGATTGGGAGGAGAGCTCTTCCATTTCCGTGGCGTCCACCCGATGGTCCAGCTTGAGGATGTCGACGACTCTTCCCTTCGGTGTTGTTGCGGGAAGATTTGCCGTACGTTCTCCCTCCATATCCAGACGAAATTCCACCTGGGGGAACGCCATCGCCTTTTCCAGGAAGACGTTCCTGCACATCTGCGCTTCCGTAGCCGGTCGTTTGAGAAACTGGCGTCGGGCGGGGATGTCCATGAACAGACCTTCCACCGTCACCCGTGTTCCTTTGTCCGGACCACCGGGAACGATGGGATTTGTTTTTCCGTTATCAACCGTAATGCTGAAAGGTTCTTCTCCTGGTACCGCCGAAGCGATGGTCGTCCTGCTGACCGAACTGATGGAGTAGAGCGCTTCCCCACGGAACCCCATGGTGGAAAGATGGTACAGGTCATCCAGCGTATGCACTTTGCTGGTGGCATGACTGACACAGCACAGGGGAAGGTCTTCCTTCGCGATGCCATCCCCGTCATCCATCACGGTGATCATTCCCGTCCCTCCTTCGGTGAGGGCGACGGTGATCATCGACGGATGGGCATCAATCGCATTGTCCAGAAGCTCACGCACGACAGAAGCCGGGCGTTCGATCACCTCTCCCGCCGCGATACGGCGGGCCACCAACGGGTCGAGAACGGTGATATGCATCAAAGCTCCTTGCCCAAGGTATACGTGCACAGGACAAATCCTTGCAGAGGATTTGTGCCTGGCATTTTCCGCGCGCCAAGGGAGAAGGTGACATTGGAGATGGTATAACTCGTCGTCACCGATGCTGTCGCGTAATTGCTTTCCAGGTATTCCATGCCCGTCAACTGACCGATGCCGTAGATGGCATATCCTGCTTTCAAGGAGAACGATCCCAGAGACAGACGGAACGAAGCTTCCAGATAATCGGCGCCCAATGAGGTTGCGGCGTTCAGCATTCCCCGCGAGACGGTCGAACCGGTGATGACCAGCGGTTGCAGATACATCAGGGATGCGGAGAAGTACTTGCCCTGCCAATCAGCCTTTCCGACCACATCCAATGTGGAGGTGAAGGAAGTGTCGACGGAAGCGCGTGAGAACTCGCTGTCCATGAGTGGCATGACCACCCCTTTGTGGGTTTCGGCGAACATCTGGAACGTGAACCCTCCTCCACCCAATGAAAGACCGCCACTGACCAGATAGTTGGGGAAGCTGTCCGATGAGGAGCTGTCATAGATGCCGGTGATGTCAACCGCAGGGGAGACAGGCAGGTAGGAAGCGATGCCAAACAGGGCGTTCATGGCGAACAGCCGGGTCGAAACAACCGGGAGGTTCACGTTGAAGTACGGGTACGTTTCTATGGTGGAAGCATTGTTCAGACGATACTGCGCGCCAAGGGCCATTGAAATGGATTTCGCGTCGGGAGCGTAGGTGAAACTTACATTGCCGTACTGGAACTGGGTGTTTCCATCCAGCATTGGCTGGAAGGAGAGATCACGGAACAACATACGGAACGTCACAGTGCTGAAGCGGAGCGCCAGGAACGCGTTCTTTTCCCCTGTTTCAATGGTATTGCCGGAAGCGAGCAGCGACCCTTCCTCAGCGTAGTTGTTGGTATGGTCAATGGCAAAATAGAATGGTGCGGTTTGTTTTCCGATGGACAGCCCGTCAATGTAGTCCAACACGGACGCGATGGTCTGCAACATGGAGTCATGGGCGAAGACGGTGACGTTGGACTGGTAGGAGGTAAAATCGGAAGTGCGGGCGTACGCGTTAAGCTTCAGGGATAAATACTCGGAGTTGAAGAACGGTTTCGCGAACACGGCGTGTTTCATGCGCTGGGTGGTGTCCATGGTGAACTGGTAGGAGAGAGCGACGCCAATGACCGAGGGCCGTTTGCTGACGCTGGTGGTCAACGATGACACCGGAGCCGCGGCAGTGGCCGGCTCAGTGACGGTTTCTGCTTCTTTGGGCTCTGTTGTCACCTTAGCCTGTGGTTCTTCGATTGCTGTCTGTGGTGCCATCACGCGGATCTTGGTCGGCTTGAACACCGGTTTTCCGGGAGTCATCGGTGTGACCGTTATGACAAACGTGGTATGGTACACATTCTGTGATTGCGGCGTTTCTTCTGCCGGCTCGGGCTCCTGGGAGACGGTTTCCTTTACCTGCAGGGTTGTAGGTGCGGAAGGATTCTGGGGTGCCACGGAAGTGACGGAGAGGGACGCAACTGGGGGAGGCACCACTTCAACAGGAACGGAAGTGACGGTGAGGGACTGGGGTTCCGGAGCGATCCGCAACGTGTTTTCCGTTTCCGGTTTGACCGTAGCTGTCAGCGACGTGGGCGCGGATGGGGTGGTGTTGGCCTGAAGTGTTTTGGGCTCTTCCGGCGTCATCGCCGTGGTGGTGCTGGTGGGAGCCGAAGGTGTCACTGGCGTGATGACCGGTTGCAGGTTGTCCACCGCAACGCTCCGGTACTGGTCTTCAGTGGGAGTGAACGGGGATGTCGTGTTGGTTGCGACATCATAGGTGGTGGATGCGGAAACCTTCTGCATCCGTCCGGTGATGCCATTGACTACCCGGATGTCTCCTTGCCATACCGAGACGGATTCTTCTGTCTTTGTGCTGGCGATCAGGAATCCTGCAGGGCCTTTTGCCTGAAACTGCGTCACCGGAGTGCTGACGGTAAGCGTGCCGGCGAAATCCTCTTCCGTCCGGAAGGAGGCGGAACCGTCAACCAGGTACAGGGAAGGGGTGTCCGTGACGAGCGTGCCGGTGACCAACGTGGTGTCGCTTTCCAGGATGACCGTCCCCACGGGGGTCGTGATGATGATCTTCTTGTCACCGCTTGTGATGATCCAGCCGTTTCCGACCATGCCGGCCACTTGGTCCGTCAACGGCATTTCCTTCCCTTGGGCGTCATACAGTTTGAGCTCATCGGAACTGACCGAAAAGAGATCTGATGCGAACAGCGTACACGCCATCGCCAGGAGAAGAACCGTCACCAAGGTTCGTTTCATACCATCCCCCTTACAAAAACACCATCGAAACCGCCAGATCCCATTGGTAGGAGATTTGAGCGTATTCGTCAAATTTCACCGTCCCCGTCACGTCGAATTCCACACCACGGACGCGGAGTTGCACCGTTCCATACAGATAGACATTGTTCAACGTGAACAAACCAGGGAAGAAGGATTCCATATTCCCTTCTCCTTCCGTAGGATAAATCTTTTCATAGTTCACGTCCAGAGAAATGAAATTACGGAACAGCTTGTCGATCCGCACGGTGCCCAGCACCCGTTGCCCGGAGAATCCTTCCCCGGAAAGGTTGGTTCGTAGCCGGATGCCTGCATAGATCTGCTCGCTGTCCCAGTTCATTCCCAACGTTCCATCCAATCGGACGGAGCCGATGTGGAGCGGGTAGAGCTGACCAAGGGAGGAATCATACTCATTGCTGTTTGGATTATTATATCCGGTGGTGAAATAATCGCTGTAGTAGACGCCATCGATCGGGGTCGTCGCACTGAGGTTGAACAAAAACAGGCTCTTGCTTCTTCCCCAAATACCCGCGCGGAGCGCTTTCCCGCCACCAAGAATGTTATCTTTTTCCCCTTGTCCAAGAAAATCAAGGAACAGGGTCAATTGCCCGGCGTCACCGCTGAACATCGGCTGGGCCACCTCGATGCTGCTGAGGAACAACGGACGGAAACTGTAATCCCCCTCTTCGTCCGCTTCAGTACGTGGGTCGAACACGAACGAGTACGCCCATTCCATCCGGTTGATCCGCCGTTCCTTCTGGGGGTCATCGACGGCGAACGGCATCAGATATCCTCGGGCACCGATCATGGTGGGGACGAAAATGTCATCGACGACCAGTTCGAAACCAAAATGGCCCAGTGGACCGAGTTTCAGGTTCAATCCAGGACGGGATTCCAGAAATCCGACGGAATTGTCAAAGTAGGAGGACAGGAGTGCTCCGTCCCCCAAGGTGATGTTGTCCAGTTTCCCGTACCGGAAGTAGAAGAAATCATACCGGTTGCCATAGTGCATTGTCTTGATGAACGCGCTGTACTGCTTGAGCAGCACCATGGAGTAGTCCCAGTCGGAAACACCTTCCTCCTGCTCAGGGATCAAATAATTGGAGAAGTCCAAGGCAAGTCGGAACGGGTCTGTCGTATAGGTTCCCTTCAGCAGAAGGTTGAAGGTCATGGAGAACTTCTTGTAGGAGAAGCCGGGAGAGAACGAAAAATTGAATGAACCGCCACCTTCCGTGTCTGAGGAGGTGATGGCTGTGATCGTTCCGAGGCTACCCCCGTCGCTGAAGACGGGAAGCGGGAACAGGAGGAATAGGGTCGCCAGCAAGGCGATGATGGATAGACGCTTCTTCATCTGCCCTCGATTGTATCGGAAAAACCGTGGGCGTGATAGATATGCTCACGGGTCAGTTTGTCAATTCGGGAGAGATCGGAAACGATCGGCTTGAGCTTGGCTCTGATGTTGGTCTGGTCATACGGGCACACCGGTTTGACCACCGGGATGTCGTACGTGGCGGCCAGCCGCTTGGTCACGTTCTCGTGGACCAAAATCATCGGCCGGATGATGAACAGCTTACCGTCGAAGAACGACTGGACGGGAAGCATCGTCTCAAACCTGCCACGGAAACAGAGATTGATCAACGTGGTCTCCACCAGGTCATCCAGATGATGGCCCATCGCCACCTTGGTGATATGATGGGCGTCGCAGTAGGAAAACAGGACTCTCCGACGGTTTCTGGCGCACAGATAGCAGTTGAACTCTCCGTTGAACGACGGGCTGTACTGGTTCTCGTCCACGATGGTGAACGCGATTCCCAGATCCTGGAAATACTGTTGAAGCGGTTCGCGCATCTCGGGCGCGATGGGATGTTCGATCCAATTGATCATCAAGGCGGAAAGCTGGTAGTCGATGGGAAGCCATTTCTTGCGCACGGAAAGCGCCAAGGCGAGCGCCAGGCTGTCTTTTCCGCCGGAGACGGAAAGGAGCACCTGGTCTCCGTCCTTGATCATCTGGTGTTGGTTGATCGCTTTTCCGGTGGTCTTGATGAAACGCATCACCCACGGAGGAATGTCGCCTTCAAGCAGGCGGTGATAATCAAGCTTTTCATCCATGCCGTTATTGTAGCAGATTTCCCCACCTGTTGCCATCCACGGTGGGAGGTAGGTACAGCCGGGTGAACCGGAGACAGGAGGAGAACGTCTTGCCGATGTCACCGGAGAACAACCGGTCCACCGAGGAAAAATCGGTGAGGGAACCATCGTCGCGGAGGATTGGCATCGTCGCGTCGAACGTGATCGGTTCGGGGATGTCGATCACCACTTCCCATCGGTGGAGGTTGGGATAGTGGGGGGAGAGCCGGGCGAACACGGAGTCTTCCGCATGCATCCGTCCCGCAAGGGAAGAAGCGTTTCGGTCGAACGGATTGGTTTCGTCAAACGGTCGCTCCTGCGCCACGGAGAGCAGGGCGCCGCTCCGGACGGATGCGATCAAAGCGAAGGCGGGATTCCTGACCGTCTGAGCGAGACGGTAGAACGAAGGATCATCCAGTCCGTACAGATCCTCCTCCTTGATATCCCCGTCCCGAAGCGCCGACAGGAGCGCTTCCTTGATCATCGCCGTCGCGGAACGGACATCCTTGTGCCAGTAGACGGTCCGGTACATCAGGTACTTGGCGAACAGAACATGTTCCACCGAGGTGATGGCCCGTTCGGCAAGCGCCGGTTTTCCTTCCGCTTGGGACAAGCTCCGGATGATGTACGGAGCGTCCTGGAATCCATAGGGGATGCCGCAGAAGAACGCGTCACGGTTCAGGTAGTCCAGTTTGTCGGGATCCAACGTGCCGGACAATAGGGATCGGAAGAACCGAATCTCCGTATCGTCCGTCTTCCGGTCCGTGTCAATGATGTCTGCGACGGAAGCGGGATCGGCGCCGGCGTTTCGCACCGCGTCGTTCAGCGGCCCCGGAGAAAGGATCAGATCGGCGGCAAGTTCCTCATGCTGTTTCAGCGCGAGTTCCTTCAGGGAGTGGGCGTAGGGGAAGTGGCCGATGTCATGCAGCAGAGCGGCGACAAGGAAGGAGTGGATCCCTTCCCAGGTGAAAAACGGGTGTTTCCTGACGGGACAGCAGGGAAAGAATGATCTCGTTGGACAGGTGATAGACCCCCAGCGAATGTTCCAGGCGGGTGTGGACGGCGGATGGATAGACCAGGCTGACCGGGCCCAATTGCCGGATGCGTCCCAGCTTCTGGAACACATCCGTCCGGACGATGGCGTCAATTGCAGGACTGATGCGGATGTCCTTCCACAGGGCGTCCCGGATGGTCAGGGTCTCTTCCGCCAAAAGGCGGGAAAGCAACGTTGCAGCGTTCATGGTTCCATCGTACAAAGCGATTTGACAAAAGGGAAGTGCCATACCATGATGGAAGCCATGAGACGCCTACCCCTGATCATGGTACTCTTTTGCCTAGCCCTGCCGCTGTCCGCCGGGGTGGAGCAGTCGTTGGGGCTGTGGGGAAACAAGGTCGAGCCGGTGGATGGAAAAATCGGAGTGTTGTCTGACGATGGGACGCATGCGGCTTTGGTCCGCGGGATGCTCTCCCAGCCGTACAGCCTCACCTGGGTGGAGACCTACGTGGCGGAGGAAAACCGCCCCTCATTCACCACGGTGTATGGCGAGATGCTCGCATCCTTGTTGCCTCAGACCGGTTTCGTGCTGGGGGCGGAGAGCGAGGAGGGGGCGTTTGTTACCGTTCCCGTCCGGCTTTCCGATGGACGGTATCTGACGCTCTCATTCCATGATGACCTGCTTGTCGCCCTTACGCTATGAAAAAGCCCGCCGGTGAAGGCGGGCCAGAACAATCGTTCGCTTCCGGTCACTGACTTTGTTTGTTTCCGTACAGCAAATCAAAATACTCCATGTCGGTGGAAAGCACTTTGTTCAACGACGGAATGGTCTTGCGGTAGCTTTCCAACGTTCTCCACAGCCGGAAGAATTCCGGGTCGGCCTGATAGGCGTCCGCGTAAATCTTGGTTGCCTGGGCGTCGGCGACACCTTTGATCCGTTCGCTTTCCGCGTAGGCGGTGGAGAGGATGGACTTCTGTTCGTTCTCCATCTTTCCTTGCCACTGTGCCAGCTGGCCTCTGCCGTAGGAGCGGTACGCCTCGGCGATCTGGTTCCTTTCCTTGATCATCCGTTGGTAGACACTCTCCGTCAGGTCGTCGCTGTAGCGGATCTGCCGGATGATGATGTCGATCAACTGGATGCCATAGGCATCGGTGAACTTGCTCGCCTGGGTGAACATCATCTGGCTGAGTTTTTCACGGCCGAGGCGGATCGTCTCCTGCTTGGTGTTGGTCTTGGTCAGCGAGCGAAGCGTTTCGGCGTCCTCGATGTTCTCCATGTTCTGCACCTGTTCCGTCATCTGGATGTCGTTGATCTGGTTGGAGTTGCGGACCGCCTCGTTGAGGTAGTTGTCCGAAATCACCGTCCGGATGGAACTGTCCAGGATGTCATTCAGGCGCAACAGGCCGTTGTCCACCGTGTTGACCGACTCGTAGAACTTCGCCGGATCGGTGATCTTCCACCGCGCCGTGGTGTCAACCCAGATGAACTGGTTCTCTTTGGTCGGGATGCGCTGGGCGTCTCCGTCCCAAGAGAGGATCTTCTTCGGATAGACGACGACGTTGTCCACCAGCGGCATCTTGAACTTCAGGCCTGCCGTCGTCTGGGTGTCGACAATCTTGCCGAAGCGGGTGACGACCGCCTGTTCCCCTTCGTTGATCACATAGAATGGCCCCAGCAGGAGGAAAATGATCAGGACGACCAGAACGATCACCAGCGTGGTGATCAGTTTTTTCATGGTGATGGCTTTCATTTGGAACCTCCCACCATCTGCACCGGCAGATAGTTCGCCAAGGATTTGTCGATCAACGTGACCGAACCACCATCGGTGGGGTTGATCACCGATTCCATCGTCTCAATGTACAGACGGGTCTTGGTGATATCCTTGCTCTTCTCGTATTCCTCACGGACGCTGTTGAACCGTGCCACGTCACCTTGCGCGTTGTTGACCCGTTCGGCGGCGTATCCGTTGGCCTGTTGGATCAGCTGGCTTGCTTCACCTTGCGCCGAAGGGATCACCTTGTTGTAGTTCTCCTTGCCTTCGTTGATGTACCGGTTCATGTCCTGGACCGCCTTGTTGACATCCTCGAACGCGTCCTGCACGTCCCCGGCAGGAGGAACGGTGTTCTGCAGCTTCACCGTGACGACCCGGACGCCGAGATGGTAGGTATCGAACAACGTCTGCATCATGTTCTGCGCCTCGACTTCCATTTCGGTCCGTTTGCTGGTCATGACGGAGAGGATGGGAAGATCTCCCACCAGCTGGTTCATCACGCTCTGGGAGATGTCACGGATCGTGATCTCTCCTTTCTGTACGTTGAACAGCCAATCCTTGGGGTTCTCCACCTTGTACTGGACGATCCACTCCACGTTGATGATGTTCAGGTCCCCGGTGAGCATCTCACTTTCCTGGGGGACGCTGCTGGATACCAGAAGCGGTGTGTTTTTCGCCGTGCTCCGATAGCCGAAACTCATTGTGTTCACCACCTGCGTGGCGATGTTGTAGTTCTTCTCAATCCCGAATGGGATCTTCATCTGCAAGCCAGGACCGACGGTGCGGTTGTATTTTCCGAACCGGGTTACCACTGCCTGTTCCGTCTGGTCAACGACGAAGAAGCTTCCCATGACCAGCGCGATCGCCACGATGGCTACGATGATCCAGATGACCAGCTTGGGGCTGATGTGCTGGAACGAGGGTTTCACCTGGCGCGCGCGTTGTGTATTGAATTCCATACGCCTTCCTTCTTCCATCAATGTACTTGCCGCCATCCGCCCGGTCAAGGGAACTGGACGAATCAGCGGGATATTCGTATGTTGGACTGCAAGGAGCATAACCAATGCATGACATCAATGAAGTGAATGCGTTTTTGAAAAAGGCGGGGACGTACTACCTCGCCACAATGGATGGGGACCAGCCGCGGGTACGGCCGTTCGGCACCAGCACGATCTATCAGGGAAAACTGTATATCCAGACGGGAAAGAAAAAGAGTGTTGCCCACCAAATCGCCAAGAATCCCAAGGTGGAGATCTGCGCGTTCCAGGATGGAACATGGCTCCGCCTCTCGGGTACCTTGGTGGAGGATCCTGACCTGAAGGCCCAGGAGTGGATGCTTTCCCAGTATCCGGAGCTCGGCGGCATGTACAAGGTAGGGGATGGAAACAACATGGTCCTGTATTTCAAGGACGCTACCGCTGTGTTCAGCTCCTTCTCCGCGGCTCCGTATACGGTGAAATTCTGATTCAGTTTGCTTCCCGGGCGACGGGGAGGACGGTGTACTTGGGGATGACGCGGCAGGGGTGGTAGCTGAGTTTGCTCTGCCTCAGCCCCATGTCCCCGACATCTTCCTCCCAGTTGATGTACTGGATCCGCTCATCGGCAAACCGTTTGGCGAATTCATGGCTGATCATCTCGCAGGCGCCTTTGATCTTGTGGTCGGCCTTCTCGATGTGGACGTACAGCGTATCCTTGACGATCTCCCCCATGGAGAAGGCGCGGATGGTACCCTCGGAGCGGAGTACGCCCCCCAGCATCCCATAGACATCGTTGTGGTCCAGCACCTCGAACACCTTCGCCTGTTCTTCCTTGAAGACCTGGGAGTTCTTTTCGTCGATCAGGCCGGAGGAAAGATAGAATTCCTTCACCTGGGGAATGTCCTGTTCCGTCAGATCGGTGAATGTGTATCCGGGGTGGCTCTTTTTGAAGAAATCAATGTCGTTGCGTTTGCCATGGAACTTTCTTCCCGCCAGCGTCAGCAACTCCTCTTTGGCGTACAGGTAGTCCCCCCAATCGGGTTCGGGAAGTTCCTGGATGGGAAAGTAGGAGTTGATCATGGCGACATCATCGTCGGTCATCGTGCAGAACGCCACAGGGATGTCCATCACGGCGCAGTACTGGTCGATCTCAGCCAGCGCCGCGTGGATGTCTGGTCCCAGGGGGAGCATGAAGCAGGGCTTTCCTTCGTTGTTCAGTTCCTTGATCACCAAGGTATCATGAAACAGGGCGTATTCCGCCTGATAATAGTCCCTCCACATGAAGAGACCGCCGACGGTATAGTCGCAGGTGCGGCTTACCGCATAGTCGAAGAACGGACGGACGACGGCAATGTCTTCCAGTCCGAGCGGCTTGAACTTAAGCATGGGGCCCCTTTGCGGGGCCGGCTAAGTGGATGGCCATACAGCTCCTCGTATTCGCTTTGAAGAATCGATTATCTGATGGTGATACTACCAATTTCATCAGGAAAGTCAATATGGGGGGAAAGGGTGGACTTTGCTTGCAGTTTCCCGCCTTTCTGTCTATGATTGTCCGTATGAAAAAACGTCTGGTCACTTCCGCATTGCCGTATGTCAACAACATCCCGCACCTGGGGAACCTGCTGCAGGTGCTTTCCGCCGATGTCTTCGCCCGTTTCTGCCGTTCCAAAGGGTATGAGACCCTGTATGTCTGTGGTACGGACGAATATGGGACCGCCACGGAAACCCGTGCCATCCAGGAACATGTCACACCCAGGGAACTGTGCGACCATTACCACAAGATCCATCGGGACATCTATCGCTGGTTCAACATCAGCTTTGATTATTTCGGGCGTACCAGTACTCCGAAACAGACGGAGATCGTCCAGGATATTTTCCGCCGGGTGTATGATGCCGGCTACATCACCGAGCATGAGCAGGAGCAGCTGTACTGCCCCCACTGCCAGCGGTTCCTGGCTGACCGCCTGGTGGAGGGCACCTGTCCCCACTGCGGTTCCGACAAGGCGAGGGGGGACCAGTGCGACAATTGCCAGACGTTGCTTGACCCCACCGAGTTGATCAACCCGAAGTGTTCCGTCTGCGGCACCACGCCGGAGCTCAGGAAGACCAAGCACCTGTACATCAACCTTCCCAAGGCGTTGCCGCTTCTGGAGAAGTGGATGGAGAAAGCGTCGGTGGATGGCTTTTGGGCGAACAACGCCATCCAGGTGACGAAGAGCTGGATTCGTGACGGACTGAAGGAGCGGGCCATCACCCGCGACCTGAAGTGGGGGATTCCCGTTCCGATGAAAGGGTACGAGGACAAGGTGTTCTACGTGTGGTTCGACGCCCCGATCGGCTATGTGTCCATCAGCGCGTACGCCACGGAAGATTGGAAGAAGTGGTGGTTTGATCCTGAGCACACCGAACTGTTCCAGTTCATTGGCAAGGACAACATTCCGTTCCATACGGTGATCTTCCCCTCCTGCCAGTTGGCCACCGGCCAGAACTGGACGATGCTCCATCACATGAGCTCCACCGAATACCTGAACTACGAAGGTGGGAAGTTCTCCAAATCCAACGGCATCGGCATTTTCGGCAACGATGTGGAATCAACGGGCATTCCCGCCGACGTGTGGCGGTTCTACCTGTACTACAACCGTCCGGAAACCAGTGATTTCACCTTCACCTGGCAGGATTTTCAGGAGAAGGTCAACAAGGAGTTGATCGGCAACCTGTCAAATCTGGTCAATCGGACGCTGACGTTCACCAAGAAATTCATGGACGGTCATCTGGACGCAGGAGCGGTGGATGAGACGTTCCACCAAACGGCGCTGGAGTATGAGAAACGGATCGATGCGTTGATGGAACGGGCCGACGAACGTGAAGCCCTCCGGACCATTCTGGAGCTTTCGTCCGCCGGCAACAAGCTGTTCCAGGACAGCGAGCCGTGGAAACTGCGCACCACCGATCCTGTCCAGGCAGAGAAGATGCTCCGCACCCTGACCTGGTTGATCAGGGATCTGGGGGTGATGTGCGCGCCGTACATGCCGACTACCGCGGAGAAGCTGCTTGGTTTCATCGGCCAGGAGAAGGCCACGTGGAAGGATCTGGGCGCCTGGGGTGGGGCGGTGGATGTCGGTGAAGTTTCCTTGTTGTTCTCCCGTCTGGAGGATGAGACGATCGCCACACTCAGAGAGCGGTTCTCCGGAAGCCAGAAAGAACGGGAAGCCAAGGAACATGCCGCACAAGCGGCGGAAGAAGCAAAGAAAGGGGGGGAACTCATGTTGGATCCATCAAAAAGCATCGCGGAGCAATTCTCCGAGCATGTCATTCTGAAAGTTGCGAAGATCACCAATGTCGAGAAGCATCCTGGCGGGGATAAACTGTTCATCCTTACGTTGGACGTCGGAGAAGAAGAACCGAGGACCATCGTCAGTTCCATTGTGCCGTTCTACAAGGCGGAGGAACTGCAGGATCATCACATCGTGCTGGTCTCAAACCTCAAGCCGGCCAATTTCCGCGGGGTGAAGAGCTGTGGAATGTTGCTTGCCGCCACCGATCCTACCGCCGCCGATCCGCACAGCACCTGCGAAGTGTTGTTCCCCGATGACATTCCGGTCGGCACGGTGCTGGAGCCCCAAGGGTATGCCGAGCCGACGGAAAAACTGAGCTATGTCAAACCGGACATGTTCTTCTCCATGCCTCTGTCCACCCATGACGGCGTGCTCACCGTCGATGAAAAGCCGGTGATGAGCAAAGACGGGCTGACGGTTCACGCGAAGAAGTACCTGAACGGCCCGGTGGGCTGATGTTCCTTTCTCCCATCCCGATGGAGGAGTTGGATGGGAACCTCTGCATGCAGAGTTCCTATTGGGCTCGCCTGAAGGAGAAGCATGGGTGGGAGGCGTATGCGTTCCGCATGCGCAAATCCACCCTGCTGGTGTTGGTGCGCAGGTTCCTGCGGTTCTTCACCTTTGCCTACGTTCCGTTCGGACCTCAGGAGGATGTGGATCTTTCTCGTCTTTCCCGTCAATTGGTTCCTTTTCTTCCCAAACACCTGTTCGTCATCCGCTACGATCTTCCCTATGGAAGTGGGGCGGAAGGTCGGTCATTGGTCGTCCAACAGGAAAGCGTCCAACCGGACGCCACCGTGGTGATCGACCTGAAGCCGGGGTATGAGACGGTCTGTTCCGGTTATCGGCAACGGGCACGCCGTGCACTGCAGAAGAGCAAGGATCGTGTGTTGGTGAAGCTGTGGGACGGGGACGAGGAAACGTTCCGTCAGTGGTACGGAGTGTACCTGGAGACGGGAAGCCGGGATGGGTTTTCCACCCGCAGTGAAGCGTATCTCAGGGATGTGCTCTCCCTCTCTGATGCCAAGGTGGAGTCCCGCCTGTTTGTCGCGTGGCGTGACGGGAAGGTGGTGGGAGGAACGATCCTGCTGGCCAACCAGAGGGAAGCGATCTATCTGTTCGGCGCTTCGAAGCGGATGCCGGACTGTACCTGCAGTTACGCGTTGCAGGACGCGATGATCCAGTACAGTATCCAGACAGGCCGTACGGTGTATGATCTGTTCGGCGTCAGTGGAAATGACGGCAGAGGATCGCACTTGGCGTCATTGGATTTGTTCAAGACTGCGTTTGGGGGGCGGAGGATTGCCCGGCGTCCGACGTGTGACTGGCCTGCCGACCGCCTCGTCTATGCGTTGTTTTCTTCTGCGGAGAAGATCCGCTATCGCCACAGCCGAGGCGCTTCACCTCGGCAATGAACCGGTCTCCCCGGTCAAATTCATTGGTAAACAGCTCAAACGAAGCGCAACCCGGAGAAAGGATCACCATGTCGGGGTGCTCCGGATGCGCTGCGGCGTCTTGCTTGGCTGATGAGAACGCCTGTTCCACCGCTTCCTTCATGGTGGCGAACGGCCCTTGGAACGGAATCTTCCGTTCCTCAAGAAGCGGGATCAGCTTGCGGGTGGTGAAGGAGCCGTCCAGTAACGTGACGCTTCCCGCCTGGGCCAGGTCATCGGCCATCGCATCGGCGGAAAGGTTTTTGTCCGTTCCCCCGGTGATCAGGTGGATCGTCGCCATCCGGTAATGGGACAGGGAGAAATGGACCGCCTCGGCGATCGTCGCGGCGCTGTCATTGATGAACGTGATTCCGTCGACGACACATACCAGTTGGCAACGGTGAGGGACGCCGGGGAAGGTGGAGAGGGCGGTCTTGACCGCTCTGGGTTTGAAAGAAAGCGCCGTGAGGGCGAGAGCCGCGGATCTCAGGGTGTCCGGGCAGGCCGAAGGAGCTTTGTCCAGCGAGCGGACCCTGCGTTTGTCGATGTGGCAGGAAGATGCCACCACGTCGACCAGTTCCGGAGGGACGATGATCACGCCATCCCCTTTCTGGAACAGCTTCAGCTTGTCCTCCAGATAGTGCTGCATCGAGTCATAGCTGTTTTGGTGGTCAGGATAAAACGAGGTGAGGATCGTCGCGGAAAACGGCGGCATGGCGTCTCCCAACGCCGCATAGGTGTCGCGGATCTGCCAGGAACTCATTTCGATGATCAGGTATTCTGGAACGGGCTTTTCTTTCTTCTCCCATGAAGAAAGGACGGTGAACGCGCTGATGCCCATGTTGCCGCACAGCTGTGTCTGGTGGCCCAGATGGGTCAGGGCATGGGAGATGGCGAAGCAGGTGGTTGTTTTTCCCTTGGTTCCGGTGACGACAATCGTCTTGATGATGGAAAATTCGGGGGAAGTGAACAGATAATACATGTCGTTGCGTACCAGCTTGGCGTCTTTGAGCAACGGATTATCCGGGGGGATGGACGGGTTTTTGATGACGACGTCCGCCCAGCGGAAATCCTCTTCCCTGTGCTGGCCGGTGATGCAGACGGCACCGCGTTTGGTCAACGCGTCGACCTCGTCTTTCAATTGCTCGCCGCCTTTCAGGTCGGTGACGCGCACCTGTTCCCCATGGTCCAGAAAATACTGGGCCGCGGCATAACCGCCTCCGTTGACCCCCAGGCCGAATACCAGTACGTTCATCAGCTTCATGATACCAGACTGGGGGAAAGGGGACAAGACCGACTGGGGAAAAAGATCGTGTTCCTCTTGACGCAAGGGGGGTATCTTCGCATAATGGTCGGGTAATTATGTCCGACTTCCGTAAAATCGGAATAGGAGAAGGAGCTCAACTGTGCCTTGCGGTAGAAAAAGAAAAAAGCATAAGATCGCCACACACAAGCGGAAAAAACGCCTTCGGATGATGAGGCACAAGAAGAAGTAATTCCCGCTTGGTGATCAAGCTTACCAAACAAAAATCCGTCGGTCGCTCCGGCGGATTTTTTTTGGTCTGATACCCATGGTCTGTTTTGTTGACCTTTTTCCCGATTGTATGGTAAGGTGTAATGTAACCTCTTTATCCACCTTGAGGTGGATCATTTAGTCCGCAAGGAGGAACCATGAGAAATTATGAGTTCACCGTCATCTTCGACGGAGAAGATGAGAAATCGAAGAAGGGCTTGGAAGCGGTCGCAGAGATGTTCAAGAACGCGAACGTGACGATCACCAAGCAGGATGACATGGGAATCAGGCAGTTCGCCTATCCCATCAAGAAACAAGACAAAGGTCATTACGTCTATTACGAGCTGCAGGCCGAACCGACGTCGATGGACGAGTTCGAGAAAGAGTTGCAACTTAATCCGAACGTATTGAAATACCTGTTCGTCAACAAGAGCAAGTAACAGAAAAGAGGAGGAATTCCATGGCGACTGATTTGAACGTGGTAGCCCTTGTGGGTCGCCTTACCAGAGACGCCGAGATCCGCTATACACAGGGCGGTTCGGGGATCTGTCATTTTTCCATCGCGGTCAACCGGAGAAAGAGGACGGGAGACAACCAGTGGGAGGATGAGGCGAACTTCTTTGACTGCTCACTGTTCGGAAAGACAGCCATTTCGATGCAACCCTATCTTCTGAAGGGCAAGCAGGTTTCCATTCTTGGCGAACTGCGCCAGGGCAAATGGGAATCGGACGGCCAGCAGAGGAGCAAGGTGGAGATCGTGGTGAATTCCCTCCAGTTGCTTGGGTCGAACCCCAACGCGTCTTCCTCGTATGGACAGAACTCTGCTCCATCCGCACCGAAGAGCGCGCCAAAGAGCACGCCAGAGACGGCGGCCGCTCCGCAGACAGCGGAGGAAGAACCGGCATCCGGTGGGCCTGACCAGTTCGATGACGACACGATTCCATTCTAATTCTAAGGAGCATACGCATGAACGATCGCGATGAAAAAGATGAAGACCTCATGGATGATGAGGACATGATGGACAAAGGCGGCAAATATGACCGCAAAGGGAACGGCGGCATGCATGGCAAGCCGATGTTCAAGAAGAAGATCTGCAAGTTCTGCACCCAGAAGAGCGAACCGGATTACAAGAATCCTGATCAGCTCCGCAGGTTCACTACGGAACGGGGCAAGATTCTGCCCGCCCGCATCACGGGTTGCTGCGCCAAACATCAGCGCAAACTGACGGCGGAGATCAAGAAGGCGAGGGTTCTGGCCTATCTGCCGTTCGAGAAGCCTTGGTGATGGAACGGTATGACGGGACAAGACAAACGGAATGTTACGGCAACAGCCGTAGCAGTGGGCCTGAGCGTCCTCTTCTCGTATCTGGATCTGCTCTCTCTGCTGTACACCATTCCGGTAATCGTCGCCTCGTCATGGTACCGTGATGGGAGGAGGCTGCTTCCCGCAGCGGTCGCCGGGTTTCTGGTTGTCTCACTCACGTTGGTGAGCAACCGAGAGGCGTTCGGCACCGATTCGGGACGGTTGGCGATCCTCATCGCGTTGTTCATCCCTGTAGTGGTTTGGATTTCCGCTCTTCTCTGGATTGGGTTGGACGGAAAACGGTTTTTGACACGATTTTTGGCAAGTTCAGCGGTTCCGGTAATCGCTTCACTGGCGGTTCTTGTGGTATTTGCCGTACAGGCGGATGCCGCGAAGGTCTTGGATGGTTACTTTTCCAAGACGTTTGTGGACCTTTTCCAGGAAATCGCCATCCATGGCGAAGCGGATCCCGTCGTCAACGCGAACCTCACCAAGTTGTACCGCATGGTGGTGCAGGTGATGGGGGCGGTGTTGGGGCCTATGATGATGACCGTCTGTGGAGTGAATGCGTTCATCGCGCTTTCCATCCAACAGAAGGGTACCGTCAGGCTGACGGAAAAGGTGCTTACCTGGCGCCTTCCGCAGGATTGGGTCTGGGCGTTTCTGGGACTTTGGTTCACCGTGGCGCTTGGATACTTCCTTTCCTGGCCGTACCTGGTGAAGGCGTTGGTCATCAATGTGGCCTTGAGCGTCTCCCTCCTGTATGAGCTTCAGGGATTTGCCATCCTGCTGTTCTGGCTTCGGAAGCGTCATGTGACGCTGACAGCCGGCAAGCTGTTTGGATGGGTGATCGTGTTGGTGCTGTTCCTGCCAGGGATGAACATGGTGGGTGTCTTGGCGCTTCTCGTTGTGGGAGTGTTGGAGACATGGTTTGAATTTCGGAGAAAAGACAAGGAGATTTCCTATGAAAATCATTCTTAATCAAGATGTGACGAACCTCGGTGAAGAGGGAGATGTCGTAACGGTAAAAGACGGTTACGGCCGTAACTATCTGTTGCCGTACAAGATGGCTGTTCCCTATACGCCGGGTAACATCGCCCAGGTGAAAGCCCGGGCTGCGGCGATCGAGAAGCGCAAGCAGGAGAAGCGCGCGGCAAGCGCGTCCCTGAAAGAGAAGCTGGATGCCATGACGATCAACATGATCGTCTCCGCCGGTGAGAACGGCAAGCTGTTCGGTTCCATCACGTCCGCGATGGTCCAGGCTGAGCTGTCCAAGCAGGGTGTGGAGATCGAAAAGAAGAAAATCGATGTCCCGACCCACGCCATCAAGATGACGGGTACCTATGAAGTGCGCGTCCATCTGTATGAGGACGAGTACTCTCTGGTCAAGCTGGTGGTGGAGAGCGAGGCTGAGGTGAAGGCCAAGGCTGCCGCGGAAGCGGAGAAAGCCAAGGCGGAAGCCGCTGCCGCAGCCAAAGCAACCAAGGAAGCGGAAGAAGCCGCGAAGGCCGCTGAAGCCGCACCTGCTGCCGAGGCTGCTCCTGCTGAAGAAGCTCCTGCCGCGGAAGCAGCGCCGGCTGCCGAGGAACCGAAGGCTGAAGAAGCCCAACCGACCGCGGAGTGAGAACGCTTTGAGCGCGTTGATGGGACGTGTCCCTCCCAATGATGTTGAGGCGGAAAAGGCCCTTCTGGGGTTGCTCATCCAGAACAGCAAGCTGATCGATGAGATTCAGACGATGCTGCGTCCGGATGACTTTTACCAGAAGAGCCATGTTTCCATCTACGCGCAACTGCTTTCCTTCAAGCAGAAGAATCTGAAGGAGACATTGGACTTCCGTTCGTTTGCCGTATTTCTGACCAACGAAGGGAAGCTCGATGAATGCGGCGGGTTGTCCTATCTGGTCGAACTGACCAATTCAGAGAAGATCGGATTCGCGACCAACGCCGTCTATTACGCCCAGACGATCCGAAGCCTTTCCCGGCGAAGGAAGCTGATCGACTTCACCGCGTCGCTGCATGAGCAGGCGTTCGACATCTCCGAGGACATCCAAGGGGTAATCGACCATGGGGAGCAGACGCTCTCCGACCTGAACTCAGAAGGTGGCGCAGGTGCTGATTACAAGGACCTCAAGCAGGTCCTTTCCTCCGTCACCAACAATCTCAAACCGTTGAAGAAAGGGGAGAGCGAGGGGATTTCCAGCGGGTTTGAACTGTTGGATGACCTGACCGGTGGATTCCGCAGACAGGAATTGACCATCATTGGCGCCCGTCCTTCGGTAGGAAAGACGGCATTCGCCCTTTCCATGGCGCTGAACATGGTGATGAAGGACATTCGTGTCGGTTTCTTCTCCTTGGAGATGACCGCCACCAGCCTGGGGCAACGGTTGATCTCCCAGTTGTCCAACGTGGATTTCGCGTTGATCCGCAAGCGCTTGGTCAACACCGGAGCCATGATGGACGCCATCATGAAGGCGGCCGGGACGTTGTATGAGAAACAGCTGTACATCCAGGATACGCCGAACATGAAGTTGATGGACCTTCGGGCCCAGGCAAGACGGATGAAGCTGAAGAACGACGTGCAGATCATCTTCATCGACTACATCGGCTTGATCGAGTACGAGGACCAGTCGTTGGAACGGTTCAACCAGGTCTCCCAGATTTCCCGGAGCTTGAAACAGCTGGCGCGGGAATTGGACATTCCGATCATCTGCCTGTGCCAGGTGAACCGGCAGGCTGAGGGGATAGAGCCCAAATTGTCCGATTTGCGGGACAGCGGATCCATCGAACAAGACGCCGACCAGGTGATTCTGCTCCATCGTGACAAGATGAAAGAAAACAGGGAAGACCGGAACGCCGTCCAGGAAACCAAGTTGATCATGGCGAAGAACCGGAACGGCGAGACAGGAACGTTCACCATGGGATTCCGAGGGAACGTCGTCAAATTCGTCATGCTGGACCAAGGACGCAGTTACGCTCCCGGCAACAGCAACAACGCGTAACAGTCATTTGTGGAGCATCGGCTTGAGTTTCACCAAGTACAGGTGCTTGAAGTCCACATAACTCATCAGAAGGAAGATCAGAACCACGGAAACCATACCGACCAACTGGAGTACCCAGTAGGTTCGGGGGGAGAGGCGTTTTCGTGTGAGCATCTCGGCGATGGCGATCACCATCTGGCCGCCATCGAACGCCGGAAGGGGAATCAGATTGCCCACTGCGATGGAAACGCTGACGATCCCGAGGAGATACCACAGGGAACGGAATCCGCTTTCCGTATTGCTCTCCAATCCCAGTGTCGCGATATCCCCGATCATAAGCGCCGCCCTGCCGGTTCCCGTCAACTCCTGCCGTACATCGGTGGTGGAGCCACGGAGCACCGCCCAAAGGGTCGCCGTGGTTTGCCGAAGCAGACGAAGCGCCGTAGAGGTCCCACGCAGCAGGGAGAATGAAGCTCCCGCTTGGATTCGCGTGCGTTCCTGCAGACTGAACTGGAAGGAACCGGAGCCGTCTTCCTTGCTGGCCGCGGTGAACGAAATAGTTCGTTCCGTCCCCTCTCGTTGGATGGTCAGGACGGTTTCCCGCCGGTTCCCCAACGCGACAAGGAGATCATAGTTGTTGGCGATCCGCTGTCCGTTGCAGGCGATGATCTTGTCACCAGCCTTGAGTCCTGCTCGTTCTTCCGGGCTTTCCGACCGGACATGACCGACGATCGGCTCCACCAGATTGGCGATCCCCCAGCGGCCGGTTTCATCACTTTTCCCTCGAAGCGTCATCGTGACATTCTGGCGCAGAATGGTGAACCGATGGCTTTCCCGCGTCGCTGACGCAAGGAGTTCCTCAAGTTGCTGGTAATCACGGACGGGGATGTCATCAAAGGCCAGGACGAGGTCTCCACTTCTCAGTCCGCTTGCGTACGCGGGGCTGTCCGCGTTCTGGAACAGGGTGGGGTAGTCGTTTACCGTGACGATGGCCGCCGGAGTGCTGAGCACGTTGACGGGGACGCTTGCAAGAACGGCATAGATGATGGCGGCGAGGAACAGGTTGAAGAGGGGTCCTGCCGCATAGGTGAACAGCCGTTTGTACGGTTCCACGGAAAACAGCGATCCTGCTTCAGAGCGTCCGAACGTCTTGGACTTGGTTTCCAAGGCTCGTTGCAGGTCATCGCTCCCTTTCATCCTGCAGTACCCGCCGAAGGGGATCAACGAGAGCCGGAATTCTGTCTTCCCCGCCTTGGTGCCCCAGAGTTTCGGACCGAATCCGAAACTGAAGATTTCCACGGAAATGCCACAGAGCCGCGCGACGATCAAATGGCCCAGTTCGTGGAAGATCACCACGACACCGATGCCGACATACCCGATCAGATACTTCAGGAGAAGCATGCGCACGGGAAACCTCCGGCGAAGGAACGATAGCGTTTGTTCAGGGAGACCGCTTCGGAAAGGTCGCGGGGAGCCTGAGCGTCCGCATGGGCGACGGTCGTCTCCACAATGTCGGTGATATCGGAAAAGGCGATTTTGCCGGAAAGGAACGCCGAGACCGCCACCTCATCGGCGGCATTGAACGCAAGGGAAGCCGCCCCTCCTTGTTCCAGCACATGGTAGGTCAGTTCCAGAAGCGGAAACCGCTTGAAATCTGGTGCTTCAAAGGTGAGGGAGAGGTGGGAGAAATCCAATGGGGAAACCAACGGTGCCGTGGTGCCGGGAAGGAGCGCGCTGATGATGGGCAGGCTCATGTCCGGCATCCCAAGCTGGGCGTATACGGCGCCGCTCTTCATGCGGATCATCGAATGGACGATGGACTGGGGATGAACCACCACTTCAATCTTCTGGGGTGGAAATCCGAACAGCTTGCTCGCTTCGATTACCTCCATCCCTTTGTTGGCCAGCGTCGCCGAATCAATAGTGATCTTTTTCCCCATCTTCCACGTGGGGTGGTTGAGCGCGTCCTGGACGGTCACATGGTGCATCTGTTCCTCACTCCACGTTCGGAACGGACCACCGCTTGCCGTGATGACCAGCGTATCCACTTCTTCGGGATGCTGTCCGTTGAGCAACTGGTAGATGGCGCTGTGTTCGCTGTCCACCGGGATGATGGCGCAGTGGTGTTTCTTGGCAAGGTCAAACAGAAAACTCCAGCCGCAGACAACGCTTTCCTTGTTGGCTAACGCCAGGTCTTTGCCTGCCTCAAGGGCATAGACTGAGGCGGGAAGCCCGTCAAACCCACTGATGCCATTGAGAACGATATCCGCTTTGGTTTCCTGGAGCATTTGCCTCAAACCGGGAAAACCGGAATACCCTTCCGTCCATTTGCCACCAGTCAGACAACGTTTCGCGTCAGGAAACTCTGGCCCCAGATCCTGCAGTCTGTCCTTCTGGGTGTGGCAGGAGAGTCCAACGACATGAAGGGGGAGGTGATGGGTTCGGATGGCGTTGAGCGCCGTCGTGCCGATCGAACCGGTCGCTCCCAGGATGATGACGTCCTTCATGCCTTGAAGATGACGAACAGCACCCAGAAGACCGGAGCGCTGGCAAGAAGGGAATCGATCGAATCAAGGAAGCCTCCCCGACCCGGGACGATATTGCTGCTGTCCTTCACTCCTGCGGAACGCTTGAACGCGCTTTCCACCAGATCCCCGACATTGGAGCTGAAGCTGATCACCAGCCCGAGGATCAGGCTTTCCCACCAGTTCACCCCAAGGGCAATGTACCGGCAGTACACGACGGAAAGCATCATGGAGACGACGCCTCCACCGACGAAGCCTGCGATGCTCTTGTTGGGGCTGACCTTCAGCACACCGCGGTTATGTTTCCCGAACGCCATCCCGAAGATGTAGGCGAACGTGTCGTTTCCAAACACCAGCAGGAAATACAGGAGGAGCAGGAACGTGCTGTAATTGGGGTTGCCCTCCCATTCCAGCTCACTGACTTTGATCAGGAACGTAAAGAAAAAGCTCGGATAGAGTAACAGGAGCGCGGAAGACGCCACTCGGTTCATCGAGCCTTTGAACGCATCCTTCTCTCCTTGGATGATCTCCATGGAAAAGGCCAGGAGTGCCAGAAACAGCAGTACGAAATCGGTGATGGGAAGCGGCTCGAAAAAGGTTTCCGCCCACGCGGCGAAGATCAAAAGGGGAGGAACCCAAAATCCCAGATACGGAGCCTGACCGGTTGCTTTGGTGACCAGATCACGCATCTCATACGTCCCCAGCAGGGACGCGAAAAACGCCAACAGGGCGAATGCGAGGTGGTTGTATTGGGGAAGCACGTAGATCAGGACAAAAATGGCGGGGATCGCGATGACCGCGGTCAGGCAACGTTTCAACAAAGAGTTCATACCACCCCTCCGAATTTCCTGACCCGTTTTGCGTACTCCTCACAGACCTGTCTGATATCCGCCGCATCCCAATCGGGCCAAAGTTTGTCGTATGATGCCAGTTCGGCGTATGCGCTGTCCCACAACAGAAAGTTGCTGATCCGCTTCTCCCCAGCACTTCTTACTATCATATCCACCGGAGGGATGGAGGGCAAGTCCAAATGTTGGGTGATTTGTTCCGCGGTAATGGCGCAGACCCCTTGTGCAAGCACCCGATTGACGGAGCGGACAATTTCGTCCCGTCCGCCGTAATTGATGGCCAACGAGCAGGTTATCCGCGTCAGATCCTTGGTGCGTTCCTCGGTATCCCGGATGGAATCCTGCACCGCGGCGGGAAGTCCTTCCACATCCCCTCGAACCAGAATCCGGATGCCCTGCTGGAGAAAAAACAAAAGCTCCCCATGGAGCTTGGAAGCAAGCAGGCTCATCAGATACCCGACTTCCTGATCACTCCGCTTCCAGTTCTCCGTGGAGAATACGTACAAGGTGACGTAGGGGATTCCCTGGTCCCTGCAGGCAACCACGACCCGTTTGACCGCCTTCAACCCTTCCAGATGACCAGCGGTCCGGGGAAGATTGCGTGCCTTCGCCCATCTGCCGTTGCCATCCATGATGATGCCCAGATGGGTAGGGACGGGATTGGTTCCCACCGTCATACCTCCATGATCTCTTTTTCCTTGGAGTCCGCCACTTCACCGATTTTCAGAATGTACGAATCGGTCATTTTCTGCAGTTTGTTCTCCAGATCCTTCTGCTCATCCTCGCTGATCTCTCCACCCTTGGCAAGCTTCTTCAGCTCATCCATGCCTTCCCGTCGGATGTTCCGGATGGAAATTCGGGAGTTCTCCGCCATTGCTTTGGCGTTTTTCGCCAACTGCTTGCGGCGGTCTTCGGTGAGCGGCGGGAATACCAGACGGATCAACTTGCCGTCATTGTTCGGCGGGAGCCCCAGATCACTTGTCTGGATGGCGCGCTCCAAGGCGGGAAGCACACTCTTGTCCCATGGTTGGATCACGATGGAACGGGCTTCCGGTACGCTGATCGACGCCACCTGGTTGATCGGAGTGGGGACGCCATAGTAATCGACCCGGATCTTCTCCAGGACGGACGCGGACGCTCTTCCCGTTCTCAGTCCGTCATAGTCGTTTTTCAGACTCTCCACGCTCTTCTTCATCTTCTCTTCACAATTCTGCAATACTTCAGCCATATGATCCTCTCCAAAAAACAAAAGGCCACCCCCTTCTGGAGTGGTCCTTTGTTCCAAATCTTACTTCAAGCCAGCAACAAAATATTTGTAGCTTACCAATGAAATGTTCGCACCAACTTCCTTGGATACGGCGGCGAGTTTCTTCTCGACACTCATCGTCTCGTCCTTTACGAACGGCTGGTTCATCAAGCAGATCTCACCAAGGTGCTTGTTCAGCTTCCCACGGATGATCCCTTCCTTGACATTCTCCGGCTTGTCCAGATCCTTCACCTGAACGCGGAAGATCTCCATCTGCTCATCGATATAGCTCTGGGGGACTTCCTTCAGCGTCAGATGACTGGGAGTAAAGGCGGCTACGTGCAGGGCGCAGTCATTGGTGAATTCCTTCACCGTCGGATTGTCGAACACTTCCGGTTTGTCGGAAGCGAACTCCACGACGACACCCATCTGGCCCGCGCCATGGATGTAGGTGGCGGCGTAGTGACCGGCTTTCAGCGGGAGAACATACAGCTTCTCCAGCTTCATGTTCTCCTTGATGATGGCGATCAGGCTGTTCACCTTTGCGGACAGCTCGTCGTTGATCTCCGTATAGCCTTTCTCCAGCACCATGTCGCACAGTTCTTCACCCAACGCGATGAACTTGTCATTGGAAGCGACGAAATCCGTCTCACAGGTGACCATCAGCATGACGACGGCCTTGCCGTTGTTCTTGATGAACACGCGGCCGTTGTCCGTGGCGCGGTCCTGCCGTTTGGCGACGGCAGCCAGGCCCATCTCCTTGAGGATCTTGTCAGCTTCATCGAAATTGCCGTTTGCCTTTACCAAAGCGTTCTTGCAATCCATCATGCCGGCGCCCGTGGCGTCGCGCAGTTGTTTTACTTGGGCAGCACTGATCTGCATGGCTCACTCCTTGTACAGTTTCTCTTCGTCGACCTCGATCCCGTCTTTCTTGGAATCAACGTCATCCTCGGCATCATCCTTCTTGTCGTCCTTCTCCTCAAACTTGGAGTAGTCGGTCTTCTCATCGCTGGAGAACACGATGCCTTCATTTTCCTTGTCAAGCGCTTCCTGCGGCTCGCCCGCCGCTTCCGTGCCCTGGGGCTCCGGAACGTCATCCAGGGATTCGACGATCTGGATGCCCGTCTCGTTGTCCGCGTCGATCACTGCGTTGGCGATGATTTCCACGAACAGGCTGATCGCCCTGATGGCATCATCATTGCCCGGAATGGGGTAGGTGATGTCGGTGGGGTCGCAGTTGGTGTCGACGACGGCGACCACCGGGATGCCAAGCCGTTTGGCTTCAGCGACGGCGATCGCTTCCTTCTTGGTGTCGATGATGAACAGGGCGCCAGGCAGGTCCTTCATGTCTTTGATGCCACCGAGGTTCTTCTGCAACTTGTTCTTCTCTTTGGTCAGCAAGGCGACTTCCTTCTTGGTCAGGGAGTCAAAGGTTCCGTCACTCTCCATCTTCTCGATCTTCTTCAGATTGGCGATGGATTTCTTGATGGTGGCGAAGTTGGTCAACATACCACCCAGCCAGCGGGTGTTGACGTACGGCATTCCGCACCGTTTGGCCTGCTCCTCGATGGCCTGTTGGGCCTGCTTCTTGGTGCCGACGAACAGCACGGTTTTTCCCGATTTGACAACCTGCCGGATGGCGTCATACGCCACGACAAGGCACGCGGATGTTTTCTGCAAATCGATGATATGAATCCCGTTTCTCTGACTATAGATGTAACGGGCCATTTTCGGATTCCAGCGCTTTGTCTGGTGACCGAAATGCACGCCTGACTCGAGCAGGCTCTTCATGGTAACTACGGACATTGTTCCTCCTGTCTGACGGACACCCTGCGGTGTTGCGTCACCCTACTGCTGTTACTCGCCCCCGCAGGGGTGGAAATTCTGTGTCATCCACGGACACAGTACAAAGCAGTATGCCAGAAACCCATGAAAGAAGCAAGAGGTGACGCTTACAGGAACGCCGCGCGAAGCGCCAGGAGCGGAAGTCCTACCACCGTGTTGACATCTCCTTCAACGGAGGCGATCAACGCGTCTCCTTTTCCCTGGATCCGATAGGAACCCGCGGCTCCCCGCCATTCCCCGGTATCCAGATAGCCCTCGATCGTTTCCTTGTCCAGCGTACGGAACGTAACGAACGCCGCATCCGCTCCTGAGAAGGTGTGTCCATCTTCGTACAACGCCCAACCGCTTTCCACCATCTGCCGCTTTGCCGAGAACCGGAACAGCTGTTGGTATGCCTCGTCCCGATCCTTCGCCTTTCCGATGAACGCGCCGTCCAGCGAGACCAACGTATCGCAGGCAAGGACGGGAAGAGGGGGATTGGGGTGGACGGAGAGGAACGTGGAGAGTTTTTTCAACGCAAGGAGCCGGACCCGTTCCTTTGGTTCGGTGATGGTGGTGGATTCATCCGCTCCGGTGGGCATGACGGTCACGTCAATCCCTTCCTTGCAGAGGATTTCCCTCCGGGCTGGGGATTGGGAGGCGAGGATCAGGCGGGGAAAGCGGGTGGCGAGGGTTTTCATGCGCCTGCCTGGGCTTTCAGCCCTTCCAGTTCTTCCTGCAGGGAGAACCACGCATCTTCCGCCGCCTCTTTGTCCGCTTCCGCCTTCGTTTTGGAACGCATCACCTCGGTGATCCGTTTGGGATCGGAATAGACGGCAGGCTTCTCCATCTCCGCTTCCAGCGCCTTGATCGTCTCCTCCAGACGGGCAGCCTCGTCCTGTTTGTCCTGACACTGGCGTTGCAGCGAAATGATCCGGTTGCGCAGCTTGTTCGCTTCCTTGTAGGAGAGCGCCCCCGCTTTTTCCTCTTTCTCCGGTTTTCCGGAATCCTGCAGTTCCTCGTACTTCTCCTTTTCGTTGAGCTTGTAGGAGAAATACTCCCAGTCCCCTTCAAAGAACTGGGGCGCCTGTCCGTGGTTCAGGTACAGGATCCGGTTTGCCACATGGCTGATGAAATAGGTGTCGTGGCTGACGAACACCATCGTGCCGTCATACTGCTTCAACGCTTCCATCAGCATCTGCTTGGCGTTGATGTCCAAGTGGTTGGTCGGCTCGTCCAGCACCAGCAGGTTGACCGGATGGAGCAGGATCTTCAGAAGGGCCAACCGGCTCCGCTCTCCGCCGGAGAGGACGGAGACGGACTTGAACACATCGTCTCCTTGGAACAGGAACGAGCCAAGGTAGGTGCGGAGCTTGGGAAGGTCGGAGGTCGTCGCCACGGTGGAAAGCTCTTCCAGCACGGTGTTCTTGGGATCCAGCGTCGTCTCCGCCTCCTGGGCGTAGTAGCCGATCACCACGCCGGCACCGAGGGTGATCGTCCCCTGGTACTCCGTCTCTTTGCCGACCAGCATGCGCAGCAACGTGCTTTTCCCTGCTCCGTTGCGGCCGGTGACGGCAAGGCGATCCCCTTTGTGGATGAAGAACGACAGGTCATCAAAGACGTCGATGTCCCCGTAATGTTTGGTCAGGTGGTCCACCTTCATCACATCGTTTCCTGAATGCGGGGCGGGAGGGAAGGAGAACTCAAGCTGTTTCAGATGTCCCGGAACCTGGATCTCTTCCAGCTTGTCCAGCTGTTTGATCCGGGATTGGACCTGTTTGGATTTGGTCGCCTTGTAGCGGAACCGTTCGATGAACTGTTCCGTCTTGCCCACCAGCTCCGCCTGCGCTTTGGCTTTGGCCTCCAGTTCCTTGATCTCCATCTCCCGCTGGGCTTGGTACTGGGTGTAGTTGCCGGCGTACCGTTTCAGTTTTCCCGCAAACAGCTCGAACACCTCGTTGACCGTATCATCCAGGAACCCCTGGTCATGGCTGACGAGCAGGAGTCCTCCTTTGTAAACCTTCAGGTAGTTCTTCAGCCAGGTGAGCGCTTCGATGTCCAGGTAGTTGGTCGGCTCGTCCAGAAGCATCAGATCGGCGTGCTCCACCAGCGTGCGCGCCAAGGCGATGCGCATCTGCCAGCCGCCGGAGAACTCTGCGCAGGGACGGTCGGCGTCCGACGGTTCGAATCCCAGGCCCGCCATCACCTGCCCGATCTTCATGGTGCGGTTGTAGTATCCGGAAGAGAGCAGTTCCTCTTCGATCTGACGGATGCGTTCCAGCATTCCTTCCGTCCGGTCTCCTTCCGATGTATGTTGGAGTTTTTCCCCGATGGCGTCCTTTTCTTCAATCAGTTCCTCGGAGCGGCTGAATCCTTTCTCCACTTCCCGATATGCCGTGTCGGAGCCAAGGACTATGTCGCTTTGGGGGAGATAGGCGATCGTCATGCCGCGGGTCTTGGTGATGTCGATGGAATCCGGCTTGATCTCGCCGCTGATCACCTTCAAGAGTGTGCTTTTGCCGGAACCGTTGGCGCCGCACAGGGCGGTACGTGACTGGCTGGTGAGGGTGAATGACACGCCGTCCAGGATATCCCTGTCACCAAAGGCGAGACGTACGTCCCGCACCTGAAGCGTCGCCATTCCCTGTTTCTCTCCTGTTGCCCACTCGGCCAAATAACGGTATGATGAGCGTAGCATAAATCCTTTCCATCTGACAACAGGAGATACACCGCATGCTTTGTCTGACGTTGACTGAACCAACCATCGCGAAAGACCTTGAGGTACTTGAGCGCAACAGGCGGTATGTATCGCTGGCCGAACTGAGGCTTGACTGCCTTCTGCCGGAAGAGATCAAGGATGCGTCCGGTTTTCCCAAGAAAGCCGGCCTGCCGGTGATCCTCACCTTCCGGCGCACCAGTGATGGCGGAAAATGCTCCTTGACGGACAAGGCGCGGATGGACATCCTCGCTGCTGTTTCCGAAGGTCCGTTCTCCTACGTGGATATCGAAGAGGACGTCAAGAAACGGGATCTGAAGATCAAGCGGGAGGACCGGACGATCGACTTGGAGGCCAGCCTGAAGGCGAGGGGTATCCGCATCATCCGGTCGTTGCATGATTTTGAAGGGGTTCCTGCCGATCTGTTCGGAAGGATCTCCAAAATGGCCGCCCGTGGGGACATTCCCAAAGTCGCCGTCACGCCGCAGTCCATGCTGGATGTGATCACCATCTTCCGCATCCATGACGAGCTCAGGGAAATCAAGGAGAAAATCATCATCGGGATGGGGCCGTGGGGTGTCTGCACACGGATCCTGTACAAACGGTGCGGCTCGATGCTTTCGTTCTGCTCGGACAACGAAGCGGCGCCGGGACAACTCTCAGCCCAAAAGATGAAGGAACTGTATCGGGCCGACGCCGTCACCGACCAGACCCATGTGTACGGTGTCATCGGCAATCCCGTCCTGCAGACGAAGAGCCCGGAGATCCATAACCCAGGGTTCCACGCCATCCATTACAACGCCATTTACGTCCCGTTCCAGGTGGACAGCGTCCGCGCGTTCTTCAAGTTGGCGGAACTGCTCCCCATCTACGGTTTTTCCGTCACCATCCCCCATAAGCGGAATGTGCTTCCCTACTTGGGGAGGATCACCCGGGAGGTGAAGCAGATCGGTTCCTGCAACACCGTCGTCCACATCCAGAACATGTGGAAGGGGATCAATACCGATTACTATGGCTTCCTGGAACCGATTATGACCTGGATTTCCGACGGGTCGATCAAAAGCGCGCTGGTCATTGGAGCCGGAGGGGCGAGCAGGGCGGTGGTATGGGCGCTGCGCAACCATGACGTCAAGGTGACGATCGTCAACCGGACGGTGGAGCATGCCCAGGCGCTTGCCATGGAAACGATGAGCGCCTTTGACAGCGTGGATCACCTGGGCGCCTACAGTGGTACCGTGGATCTGGTGGTGCAGACCACCAGCGTCGGCATGGAACCCCACAGCCAGGATGACGCGGCGAAGGGGTATCTGTTCAGTGGCAAGGAAATTGCGTTCGATCTGGTGTACAAACCACGGGAAACGGTCTTCCTCCGCCGGGCGAAGGAAGCCGGGTGCCGGACGGTCAGTGGTGCGCTCATGCTGTTTGAGCAAGGCAAACTGCAGTTTGAGGCGTTCACCGGCTACCATTACCCGGGCAATCTCCATCCGGTCATCTGACCGGGGTGAAACGCATCGATCCGCTTTTGTGCGGTACGGTGATCACCATCGTCTCTGGATCCGTATCGAACTGGATGGCGTATCCTTCATCCTCGCCTTCCTGAGGAGCAATCGTATACCGGTCATCATCCTGTCTCATTGACAGAAGCAACGCCGTCGATCCGCTTGCAATGCGCAGTCTGACGTCCCAAAGGTCCTGTGCGCGTTCCGTGACGATCGCGTCCGTCACCAATCCCGTCCGTCCCAAGGGATACGAACCTTCCGAAGCGATCCATGTGCCTTCCACCTGCACTTGGTTGGCCGGTTGCTCCGTCTGTGGCTGCGCGTCACTGCAGGCGTTGCATCCCAGCATGAGAAGCAGCAACAGCAAAATACCAATACTTGTTGATTTCATGGCTATCCTCCTCCATCGATGTTCCATGGCGGAGGGAAAACGTGCCAGCGAAAAAAAGCAGACGATTACAGGCTGATGTACATCCGCCCCATACGTACCAGGAAGATCTTTCCCACTGGTATGATCCTGGTTTGTCCTGCGGGAAGGACGTTCACCTTCAGAAGCATCTGTCCGTCGGTGGATTTGGAGAGCGCCATCGGCTGGGCAAGCAGTTCCTCCTGGTCGACCTGTAAAAAGAGCAGGGTGTTCTTCAAGGAGAGCGCATGCCGGAGCAACGCCACTTTGCCTTGGTAATCGAATCCTCCGGCTTGGGGCGTGTCATCGACCACATTGTCACGGGTCTGGCAGACATCCACCAGCAGTTTGTCCTGGAACCGAAGGGTAAGTGCGGTGCGTATGGCGTTGTCCATTCCTTGTTTCTGGATGGCCGTTCGAAGCGCTTCGTCAAATACCGCCGTCTTGGGGGGGAGCGTACGGGGGATATCGGGCAGTTCTCCTTCTTCCGTCGGTTCCTGCTCCGATGAAGGGGATGCCGCTTCCTCTGCGGTGAACGGTTCGCCTTGCAGTGCGGGAAGGAAGCCGAGCCCATCCTTCAACGCTTTGCTCCAAAGGGGATAGCTCGCGCCATCCATCAGAAACACACCCGCGGAGAGTCGTTGGAGGATCGCCTGGGAAAGCGCCGGAATCTGCTCGACCAGTCGGGACACCCGTTCATCCGCTTTCAGAATGATGCCATGGAACAGCTGTGCTTCACGATACCGTTCTTCTTCCAGGGACAGTTCATCCAACAGAGCCGGTTTCGCGCCATTGTCCGCAAGATAGCTGCGGACCATGTCTCCACGAAGACCGCTGTCCAACGCGCGGAAAAAGCTCTCCTGGGATATCTGGTAGACGGTACGGACATCCAGTTTCACCAATGTGGCGAACCGCCAAAGAATATCGTTCACGGGAGTTGAGCCACTGTAACCGATGGTACGGTCACTATCGATGACCAGCGGGGACCGTTTCGTTTCCGATGCGGTCGCGATGTGCAGTATCCCATCCGATTCCTGGATCACGCCCCACGCGCAAAGGGTTTCCTCCATACGGTCAGGAAATGGTTCCGATCCGGTCGCGGTCAGCAACGCCGTCACCAGCGGAAACGTGTCGGCGCGGAGTGAACCAAGGGTTGAGAGCACCTCAAGGAGTCGTCGCATCGCGTGAAGGGAAACGCCACTGTCGACGGACAGCAGGCTGGCGAGCATCGTACGGGAGTCTTGGGAACACAACGTTTCCACGTGGGCGAAGTTGATGGCTCCGTCGACAAGGAGCCCCGCTTTCGCCAAGGTTCCAGACAAATGTCCGAAAAACGTCTGTCTGAGGGTGTCCGGACACGCGGGGAACGCTTCCTTCAGGACGGCGTCCTCCACCGGACGCTTCCTTCCGTATGCCAGGGACAGATATCCTTTGAGTACATCCCGTGTGGCGGTGAAACCTTCTGTTCCCGGTTCCGGCGGACCGAACAGGACGGAAAGGTTGAGGTACGGTTTTGCCAGTGGTTCCAGAAGCGGATTGAGAGAGAGCGCGTCCCCCTGCTTGACCAGCCACAGACGCGCCACCAGCAAGGAGAGCCTGCGGATTCGCTCCGGATAGCTGATCTGGGGAAACAAGCAGGCAAGCGCCTTGCCTCCGACCGGTCCGAAAAGCTTCACGGCGGTAAGCACTTTGAGGTCATCATCGTCCAACAGATCGGTCAGGTGCTGCTGGACGGAGGGACGGGCAAGAAATTCGGTCAGCGAACGGGTAAGATCCCGTTTGGAGAACGGGGTGCGGATGTTACCCAGATAATTGCGGACGATGGGGAAGTACACGTCATCCGGATACGCGTTGAACAGGGAGGCGAACTGCTCCCGGGCCAGGTCACTCATCGTCTGCCCCATACGGAAATGTCATACCGATATCCTTGTTCGGCGAGGAATTTCTGACGGTTCGCAGAAAACTCCTCCTCACAGCTGAAACGGGTGACCAGCGTGTAGAACCTGCTGGTGCGCTCCTTTGGCCGGAGGATACGTCCCAGGCGTTGTGCTTCTTCGCTGCGGGAACCGAACGTGCCGGAGACCTGGATGGCCATGGAAGCGTCCGGCAGGTCAATGGCAAAATTGGCCACTTTGCTCACCACCAGCGTGTGGATTTTTCCTTCCTTGAAATCACGATACCGTTCCTCCCTTTCTTTCGTCGGGGTGGAACCGGTGATCAACGGAACCCCCAGTGCCTTGCGGATTTCTTCCAACTGGTCCAGATACTGCCCGATGATCAAAATGAAATCGTCCGGGTTTCCGTCCACCAGGTCCCTGACCACTTCGATTTTACGGGGATTCTCGCTGGCGATCCGGTACTTCTTCCGTTTGTCCGCCACGGCGTACGGGACTTCCAGTTCTTGGGGAAGGTCGATGCGTATCTCGTGGCAGAACGCCTCGGCGATGTATCCTTTTGCCTGCAACTCACCCCATGGACGGTCGTACCGTTTGGGGCCGACCAGACAGAACACCTCGTCCTCCCTGCCATCCTCACGGACCAGCGTCGCCGTCAGACCGACCCGGTGGACGGCTTGGAGCCCGGCCGTCACCTTGAAGACCGGAGCGGGCAGCATGTGCACTTCGTCATAGATGACCAAACCCCATCCGCCGTTGGTAAGCAGTTCCATGTGGGGGTAGGGGCCTTCCTTGTCCGGCCGATAGGTCAGCACCTGGTAGGTGCAGACGGTGATCGGTTTTGTTTCCTTCTTCTCGCCGGTGTATTCACCAATGGCATCCTCCGGCACTTCCATCTTGTCATGGATCTCATCAATCCACTGATGGACGGCAGCCACGTTGGTCGTAAGGATCAACGTACGGGTGGACAAGCGTGCCATGATTTCCATGCCTACGACCGTCTTGCCGGATCCACAGGGGAGGACGATCACACCGAAGCCGCTGCCTCCCTGTCCATCACCAAGAAGCGCTTGGGCGGCTTCCTGTTGGTAATCCCGGATGACGAGCGGTTTTCCGCTGATCTGGCAGGTCTTTCTCAATTGCATCGGCACCTGGATTCCCGCTTCCAGCTTGATCCGGTCGTCCACCGGGTATCCCAGTTTGATCAATTGCAGCTTCACTTCGCCCCGGTCGTATTTCTGCAGATGGAAATGGAAGTCATCTTCCGGGACGAGCAGTTTGGACAGACTCTTGGACGCGGTGATCTCCTGGGAGACCCTGCCGGCCTTCACCGAAAGGCGATAGTACAAGGGATCATCCGTCTCCTCCATGGTGATCTGCCCGAACCGGCCGGCCATGTCGTTGATGAAGAACGTGACGGATTCCGGTACCGGGTAGCGGGACCACACGTCCAGACGTTCCTCGATCCAGGAGACCTGGCAACCGAGAGAGACGGCGTTCCACAGGGAAATCTCATCCAGACGGTAGGTGTGGACATGTTCCGGACTTTTGACCAGCGCGGCGAAACGGACCAGGTCCGTTCTGCATGCCTCCGCCTGGGGATGATGGACATCCAGCAGCAACGTACGGTCACTCTGGACGATCAACGGGGTGTCTTTGCTCATGTGCGATGCGCCTTGTCCATGTACCACGCGTCCAACAGCACCGCCGCGGTCATCGCTTCGACGACCACCACGGCACGGGGCACGATGCAGGGATCATGCCGGCCTTTGACCACCAGATCAACGGGATTCCCTTGTTCATCCACCGTCTTTTGGTGGCGGGAAATGGAGGAGGTGGGCTTGAACGCCACACGGAAAACCAGTTCCTGTCCGTTGCTGATGCCTCCCAGAATGCCTCCGGCATGGTTGGATAGGAAGCCGGAGGGCTCCATCTGGTCGTTGTCCTCGCTTCCTCGCATCTCGGCGGCATGGAATCCTTCTCCGATCTCAAAACCTCTGACCGCCCCGATGGAGAACATGGCGTGGGCCAACAATGCCTGGAGCTTGTCGAACGTCGGCTCTCCCAGTCCGGTGGGGAGACCTGTGGCGTGGCATTCCACCACGCCCCCGACGGAATCCAGATCCATCCGTGCCTGTTCGATCAGATCCAGCATCTTCACCGTGGCTTCCTTGTCCGGACAGGTCAGTTCGTTGTCCGCTTCCTCCCAGTTCCGTTTCCCGGCGCGGATTGATCCGATCTGCACCGTGCCGGCCTTGAGCGTGACGCCGTATGAGGCGAGGATCTGTGTGGCGATGGCTCCCGCCGCCACGCGGGCCGCCGTCTCCCTGCCGGAAGACCTGCCGCCGCCACGGCTGTCTCGGATGCCCCATTTCTGCATCAGGGTGTAATCGGCATGGCCCGGCCGGTACAGGTGGGCCAGTTCATCATAATCGGAACTGTGCTGGTCGTTGTTGGGAATGAGCAGGGCGATGGGCGCTCCAGTGGTTTTGCCTTGGTAGATGCCGGAAAGCACCGTGACGGCATCGCTTTCGTTCCGTTTGGTACCCAGGCTGTTGCCACCCGGACGCCTGCGGTTCATCATCGCCTGTACGGCGTCCCAGTCAATGGGAAACCCTGACTGCACGCCGTCGATCACCACCCCGATCGCCTTCCCATGGGATTCCCCGAACGTGGTGAACGAGAATTCATGTCCGAAACTGTTGTGTCCCATCTTCGTATCCTTCCAGCTGACGGGCGCACCATGCCGCCGTCTGCTGCACCGTAGGGCTATCGGGCAAGTGTAGCACGATTTGGCAGCTCTTTCCATAGACACCATCACGACGGAGGAAGATCGGATGAAAACTTCCCGCAGGGTCTGCCGGATCGAGGAACGGAGGGATTCCGTCGCCGATGATCCGCTTGAGGAGCACCGGTTCAGGGACGGAGAGATACACCAGGGTGCCGAAACGCCCGCACAGCTCGAGAAGTCCAGGGTTGTCCGCGGCGCCGCCGCCCATGCTGATCACCGTCGCCGGATGCGGCTGGGACAGAAATGCGAGCATCGCTTCCCGTTCCTTCTGTTGGAACGCGTCCTTTCCGTACTGCTGATAGTACTCCCTGATCGTCATGCCTTGGGGGATGAGAGTGAGGGTAAGATCATCCGCGTCCACCCAACGGATACCCCATTGGGCGGCGAGATACCGGCCGATATGGGTTTTGCCTGAGTGTTTCAGGCCGCAGAGAAACAGATCCTGCATGCTTCCTCCGGAACAGGTTCAGAATTGGTCGAAATAATCCGTCCACTCGGATGGATAGATGCCACGGTCAAAGGCACGTGGCTTGCCGTTTGCAAGGAGCTTGAGGCTTTCTTCCTTGGCTTCCATTGCTCTGGCGTCAACTTTCAGCTGCCAGCGGCTCTCCGCGAGGTCCTTTTTGACGCGTTCCTGGTAGTTGTTCTCACGGATCACCCGTTTCAAGGCGTAGTGGAACGTGATGACGATGGCGTACCACAGGACGGACAGGAGGGCATCGACCAAAATCGAGGTGCTGAATGGAGATGCGGACCCAAACAGCAACATACCATTGCTAAGCCCCATCGCCAAGGTGAACAGCAGGGGAAGTATCCAATATTGCCCCCCCTTCGCACACAGGAACCTGATGCACGCGCCCAGCGTGGCGAAGTTGCAGAGCAGGCAAAAAAGCGGGAGCAGATATTGTTCCATGACAGAACAAGATGTTACCATATGCTCATGCGGTTTTGCAATCAATTGAGCGATGACGTATTGAAGAAGCGTGAACGGCTCCGGACGAGCGACATACGGGGGGATTACTATCGTGACACCACGGCGATCATCCACAGCTCTCCGTTCCGTCGGCTGAAACACAAGACGCAGGTGTTTTTCGCACCGAGCAACGACCATATCTGCACCCGGATGGAGCACTGCCTCCATGTGGCATCCATCGCAAGCACCATCTGCCGTGGGCTTGGAATGGACACCGAACTGGCATGGGCCATCGGCATGGGGCATGACCTTGGCCACACCCCGTTCGGCCACACCGGGGAACGGATCATTTCCCGGTTGATGGAAGAGCGGGGATTTCCGCCGTTTGAACACGAGGTCAACAGCCTTAGGATGGTGGATTTCCTTGCTGACAAAGGAAAAGGATTGAACCTTACCTATGCGGTGAGAGATGGTATTGTCAGCCATTGCGGAGAACATTTCACCCAAAGCCTCGCTCCGGATTTCACCGTCAAGGATCTGTCGCGCATCACTTCCCGCAAGGGCTTGGTACCCGCCACGTGGGAAGCGGTGGTGGTTCGTTTTTCCGATTCCATCGCCTATCTGGGACGGGACTTCGAAGACGCCTGCCGTCTTGGAGTGATCGAAGCGTCCTCGCTTCCCGCCTTGGTCAAGGACAAGCTGGGAACCACCAATGGAGAGATCATCAACAGTCTGGTCAATGACATCATCGATTCCAGTGACGGGACAGGGATCCGTTTCAGTGATGCGCTGTTCCCTACCGTCCTCGCCATGAAGGATTTCAACTACCAGCACATCTACCAATCCGACATGCTCCGTGGGTATGACGCCTATTTCTCCCGTCTGATCCGTCTGGTGGTGGACTATCTGGAGCGGTTGGACAGGGAAGGAGGCGACAACGAGGCGTATTACCGACAGGAACAAAACCTGCTTGCATTAGGCTACTACCGCCATCGTATGGAGATGCGTGACGCCTATCTGACTCATGACGGGAATCTCTCCCGGATGGTGTTCGACTATGTCGCCGGCATGAGCGACAATTTCTGCTTGGACTGCGCCGACGAAATCCTCAAGCCGATCCACATCGGGGAGTCGGCGATGGGCAAGTGGTTTGACGCCCGTTAGAGCAAAATGTCGGTGAGTTTCCGTTTGGGAACGTGGAGCGTTCCCTGCGCATCTTTGTAATACTTCACCGAGTCGGTCATCTCTTCCAGAACAGGGTGTTCTCCTTTCTTCCCCAGCGCCAGGACGGTGTGGATGACGATGTGTTCGTCCAAATGCAACAGCGCGTGGATCGCTTTCCGGTCGATGGCTCCCATGACGCACACACCGATGCCCATGCTTTCGGCGAGGAGGATCAGATTCTCCGCCGCCATTCCCGCGTCGGTGTCGTACCCTTCCTTTTTCACCGTGGTGTCAGCGCAGAGGACAATGTACGCCACCGGGCGTTCCCCTTCCTTGGGATTTCCGTTCGGAGCGATGTATGCCGCCCAATGGACCAGCGGAAACATCGCTCCCACTTCCTTGGGATCATTGACGATCCGGTAGCGCAGCGGCTGCAGGTTGGCCGCGCTGGGGGCAAGGCGCGCCGCGTCCACCAGACGAAGCAACGTCTCTTTCGGAATAGGCTCCTGCAAGAACTTCCGGATCATTCTTCTTCCGTGGATCGCTTCCTCAACCGTCATGGCATCCTCCTAATTCAGCTCTTTGCCCAGATTCTCGATTTCCTGGATGAATTGCCCCAGGTCATTGTACGCCCGGTAGACGGCGGCGAACCGCACATAGGCCACCTTGTTGAAGTTCTTCAGTTGCCGGAGCGTCTCATCCCCGATGGCCGAACTCTGGATCTCACGGGTGTTGCTGGCCCTGAGGTTCAGCGCGTCCTCCACGTCCTGGGCGAGGTTGACGATCTGCTCTTCGCTGACCACCAGCTTCTCCGTGCAGGCGCGGATGGAACGTTGCAGTTTCTTTTCATCAAACGGTTCCCTGCGGCCGTCCCGTTTGATGACCATCAAGGTACGGTCCTCCACCTTTTCGTAACTGGTGAAGCGGAAGCCACAGTCCGTGCACTGACGTCTGCGGCGGATGGAAGTTCCGCTGCGGTTGGTGCGGGATTCCAGCACTTTGTCTTTCATCGATCCACAATGGGGGCAACGCATATCCAAAGTATACGGGATATGGAAGGAAAGTACAATTGTGCGTATCGCAACAGAATACCTGGTTTTTCAGGGGTGCTACTGTTCATTCTGTTGCAATTCCCCAGTCTTTGTGCGTATGATAACACCGAAAGAGGAAGAGAGGCGTATGGCGGAATCGGTTTCCAGTTATGTCAAACGGATCGTGGACAAGTCACCGTTCATCCACGAGATGCTGATCAGCGGCATTCTGTCGTACAGCAATTACGCCGAGTCGATCCAGCCTGAGGTGGAGAAGCTCTGTGGCGCCAAGGTGAAAAGCGCCGCCATCGTCATGGCGCTCCGCAGGTACGCGGAGGATCTGAAGGGACGGGAAACGGAGCAGCATGCCGGTAATGTCGAGTACCAGATCGTGATGAAGACCAACATCTTCGACCTGAACCTGGTCAGGAGGGACAGCTTCATCTCCAAACTGGGGGTGCTTTACTCGCAGATATCCCCGGAAAAAGGGGATTTCCTGAACATCTCCCTGGGAAGCCATGAGATTTCCCTGGCGGTTTCGGAGAAATACCGTCCTCTTGTGGAACACCTGTCCGAGGGGGAGGAGATCCTTCACCGGATGGAAGACCTGGTCGCCCTGTCGCTGGTGTTCACCGGGGATTTCCTGCAGACGCCTGGCATCGTGTATGAGGCGGTGCGCCGTCTTGCCTGGGAGGAGATCAACGTCATTGAGATCATCTCGACGATGAACGAACTGACGTTCGTCATCCGCAGGGAGGACTCGATGCGGGCCTTCGAGGTGTTGCAGAGTTTTCTTGCAAAAGGTGCGTGATTTCTGCTATAGTCGGAAAAAACCGGAGACGGATAGCGCGGCCATGGAGGTCGATGGGGTGGTGCAGCACCCCAGCCGTGATGGCGCCAGGGTTCCTCCGGTGCTTCTTTGTTCAGGTGGTTTTGTATGACAAACAACCTTCTTTGGATCGTCCAGCTGCTCGTGGACTTCTCCCTGATCATGCTTGCGTTTCGGCTCTGGGGCAAATACGGACTGTACGTCTGGTGCGCCATCAGTGTGATCGTCGCCAACATCCAGGTGACGAAGAACGTCATGCTCTTCGGCATGGACGCGACGCTGGGCAATGTGCTGTACGCGACAAGTTTCCTGGCTACCGATCTGCTTTCTGAGTTCTATGGACCCAAGCAGAGCGGGAAAGCCGTCTGGGTGGGGTTCTTTGCGTTGGTCTCGATGACGGTGATGATGCAGCTGGCGCTGTTTTTCCAGCCCAGCGCCTCGGACATCGGACAGGCGGCGCTCTCCCAGATCTTCGGGCTGATGCCCCGCATCGCACTGGGCTCCCTGATCGCGTATCTCTGTTCCAACACCCACGACATCTGGGCGTTCGAGTTCTGGAAAAAACGGAAACCGGGCAAGCGTACCTTGTGGATTCGGAACAATTTCTCCACCATGGTCAGCCAGGCGATCGACACGGTGATCTTCACGTTGATCGCCTTTGTCGGCGTCTATCCCAAGGATGTGGTGATCTCCATCATGATCAGCACCTACGTGCTGAAATGGGTCGTCGCCGTGTGCGACACTCCCTTCATGTATCTTGGGCGCAAGTGGTTCGACGAAGGTAAAATTCCGGAAGACCCGTTCAGCAGGTGACAAAGAGCCGGTGACGGAGGAATTCCGTCGCCGGTTTGGTTCCCGCGAAGACCGGAGGCGCATACGGCTTGCGTTCCACCAGGAACGCGTCATCGTACCGCAGCGGAGTGCCGTCGGCATGGACGATGTCCATTCCTTGGCTGCGGAGGACGGCGTGGCTTGCCGCCACATCCCAGACGTAGCCGTGGAATTCGGCGCACGCCTGGATGCCGCCGAACACCACCGGAGAGGCGAAGTGGAGGATGGAGGAGCCGAAACAGCGGATTTTACCGGGAAAGCCGGAGACTGAAATATGCTTGAGGGCTCCGCTTCCGATGACGATCTGCTTCACGATATCCTTGCCTTTTGCTGCTTGGAACGGAGAACCGTTCAACAGCAAAGGTTTTCCGGGATCAAGACGGAGGAACATGCCGGGGGCGGAGAGCCCGAACCGAGGGGCGAAGATCATCGCGCCGACTGGTTCCCGCCTCTCGTCAAGAATTCCCAACGCGATGGCCCAGGAGGGGAATCCCTGCTGGTACATTTCCGTCCCATCGATCGGGTCGAGGATGAACGTGCATTGCACTTCATCGGAAAATGGTGTCGTTTCTTCCTCGCTGATCACATTGGCCTGGGGAAACAGCTGGTGCACCAACGACAGGATCGTATGGGAGATGAACAGGTCGGACGGCGTGACCGGGCTGCCATCCGCCTTTGCCGTCACATTGATTCCTTTCTGATGGTCTACGGCGTACCGTCCGCATTCCTCCATGGCATGGGCGATGCGGTCCAACTTTTCTTCATCAAGCGTCATGCATCCAGTGTAGTGAAATGAAACGGCTTTTCCAAGAGCCATGCTGTTGCAGAATGCAACCGGTTCATGGTAGGGTAGCGGCGTATGGAAACAGCATTGGAAGCTTCGGTGCGGGAGTATCTCACGACAAGCGAAGCCTATCAGGCATGCCTTGCCGGCAGGCCGTCTTTGCGCGCCCAGGGGATTGAGGGATTCCCTCTTGCCATGCTTGCCCGGCTTATCGCCCGCAAGAAGAACGGTCGTGTCTGGGTGGTGTGCCCGACGGAGGAAGTCGCCCTGATGATGCTCCGCGACTGTGGAATTCCGGTCAACGGTCGGAAAGTCGAGGCTCTTTCCACCAGCGAGATGAACTGCGTCTACCTTCCTTCCAGCGGGAAAATCCTTTCGTTGGATGAACCGGACGATGGGAACTCCTCATATGAACGAATCCGTGCGCTTTCCCGTATCCATGAGATGAAAAACGGATTGGTGGTCACCCATCTCCGACCGTTCGTCGCTCCGGTACCTTCCACGGGGCTGATCGCCGCTTCCACGCTTTCGTTTACCGTCGGCGGGCCGTTTGAAAGTACACGGTTTTCCGAGACTTTGGTACAGGCCGGATACGTCCGCAGTCCCGCCACCACCAATCCGGGGGAGTTCACCCTCCGGGGAGAAGTGATGGATGTCTTTCCCTATGGATCCGACACCCCGTTCCGGCTGTATGCCGATTGGGACAAGGTGGGGAAAATCAGTACATTTGATCCCCTGACCCAACAGACAAAACAGGAAGTCAAACAGGTTTCTTTGACGTTACCCACAAATCAAACTACCGAGTACGGTATCTTAATAGATTCATATATACAAAAAGGTGACTATTTCATCTGGGTTGGGGATCAACGGCTTACCACCAGCTTCAAAAGTCTGGAACTGGAGGCGAAGGCGTTCTACCGGGAGGCGTACCGCAGTGGGGGAAGCGCCAATTTGGATGACATCCTGTTTGATTACACGTCGTTCCACCAACGCTGGACCGATTCGTTGACGGTGATGGATATCCGTGGTCAGGATCCCGAGGCGTTTTCCTTTGACATCGACGGACCACGGTCTTACTTCGGCAGCGTGACGCTCCTCAGGCAGGATCTCACCGGTCTTTCCAAGGATGGATGGCGCATCACGGTGTTTTCCGCAACCGCTCCGCAGACAGAGCGCCTGAAGCAGATGCTTTCCATATATCCGAAGATCCAGTACGAGACGCGGGAGATATCCGGAGGATTCTCCATCGCCCGGCTGAAAGTCATCGCCATTTGTGAACATGAGATCTTTGGCCACCGGCGCCAGATGGTCAAGACACTGCAGCACGTGCAATCCAGTCCGTTGGACAGCTTCGTCGATCTGAACGAAGGCGACTACGTGGTCCACATCAACTATGGCGTCGGACGGTTCATCAAGATCGACCGGGTGAAGAGCTTCGGCAAAGAACGGGATTACATCAAGATCCAGTACGCCGACGAGGAGATGCTGTACGTACCCATCGAGCAGGCCAACCTGGTGCAACGGTACATCGGCAGTGAAGGCGGGGCGCCGAAACTGGACAAGCTGGGAGGGACCGGCTGGGCGCACAAGAAAGCCAAGGCACGGAAGAGCGCCGAGGAACTGGCTTCCAAGTTGATCGACCTGTACGCCAAACGGAAGAACTCCGTCGGATACGCGTTCCAGAAGGATACTGACTGGCAACTGCAGTTCGAAGCCTCGTTCCCCTATGATGAGACGCCGGACCAGCTTGCCTGCATCGAAGACATCAAGAGCGACATGGAAAAGCCCATCGTGATGGACCGCCTGATCTGCGGAGATGTCGGCTATGGCAAGACGGAGATCGCCTTCCGTGCGGCGTTCAAGGCGGTGATGAGCGGCAAGCAGGTGGCGTTCCTCGCCCCTACGACGATTCTTGCCGAGCAGCACTACCGGAACTTCCTTGCCCGGACCAAGGATTTTCCGGTGCGCAGCGCCCTGATGAGCAGAATCATTTCGCAAAAAGACCAGAAACGGGTCAAGCTCGACCTGGTGGAGGGCAGGGTGGACGTCCTTTTCGGCACACACCGGATTCTGCAGAAGGACATCCTGTTCAAGGATCTTGGCCTGTTGGTCGTCGATGAGGAGCAGCGTTTCGGCGTGAAGGACAAGGAACGCATCAAGGAGATGCGCCTTTCCATCGATTGTCTTTCCCTTTCCGCCACCCCGATCCCCCGTACGCTGTACATGTCCCTGCTGAAGATCCGCGATATGTCGTTGTTGACCACCCCTCCCATCGAACGGCTTCCCATCAAGACGTTCATCCAGCAGTATGACGAGGGGCTGGTCGTCAAGGCGATCAAGGAAGAGGTGGCCCGGGCAGGACAGGTGTTCTACCTGCACAACCGGATCGAGACGTTGGATGAAGTGGTCCGCTTCCTCCGTGCCGATCTCCCCGGGGTGATCATCGAGAGCGCCCATGGCCAGATGGACAGCGACGAGCTGGAGGATACGATGCGTCGTTTTCTCAGTGGCGGCATCCAGGTGCTGGTCTCCACGACGATCATCGAGAACGGCATCGACATCCCCAACGTCAACACGATCATCATCGACCGGGCTGACCGCTATGGGGTCAGCCAGCTGTACCAGCTCCGGGGCCGGGTGGGCCGAGGCGACCAGCAGGCGTACGCCTACTTGTTCTACCCCAATGACGAGACACTCTCCGACGTGGCGTTGAAACGGCTTCGGGTGATCAGCGAGAACACCGAGCTGGGCTCGGGGTTCAAGGTGGCGATGAAGGACATGGAGATCCGCGGGACGGGCAATCTCTTGGGACGGGAGCAGAGCGGGCAGGTGGCTTCCGTTGGGCTTGACCTGTACATCAAGATTCTGGATGATGCCATCGAAACGCTGCAGAAACACGGCTTGAAGGAAGAGGATCGGGATGTGTTCCTGGAGCTGGATTACACCGGCTTCATCCCGGATACATACATCACCGCTCCTTCGGTGAAGTTTGACGTGTACCGGAGGATCGCCGGCATCCGTACCGAAGCGGAGCTGGAGGCGTTCACCGGGGAGCTCGCCGACAAGTACGGCCCGATCCCAGAGGAGGTGGCCAACCTGCTGTACATCGCGGAGATCAAGATTCTCTGCCGCAAGCTGTCCATCGTCCATCTGACGGAACGGCAGGGAACGGTGACGCTGGAGTTCGGCAGAGTTGCCGACGTCAACCCCCAGAAGGTGATCGCCCTGATCAAGCAGAGCGGGAAATCGGTCTGGTACGACCAGCGGCGCGGCAATTTCCTGTTCATGAAGACGGACAAGGTGTCATTGAAGGACAAGGCGTTGTTCCTTCTGGAAAAACTGGAACGATTGAGGTGATCGGATGCAACGGACGCAACAGGATGTGTATCAGGATATTCCCGAACTCAAACGGGTCGAGGTGCCCCGCGACGACCATCGCAGGGAGGTGAAGAGCTATGTGCTTCGCAGCGGCTATCTTCATGAGTCGGACCTTCAGTCGCTGAAGCGGTATTTCCCCCAGTATGGAATCCCGTACCGGGATGAAGTGACCGATTTCCCCGCGTTGTTCCCCAAACGGCAACCCCTGTGCGTTGAAATTGGTTTCGGTATGGGGGACGCCACCCTGAGGATCGCCAAGGAACGTCCCCAGTATGATTACCTGGGGCTTGAGGTGTTTCTCACCGGTTTCGCCCGTCTGATGCGCAGGGTGGGGGACGAGGCGATCCCCAACCTCCGGTTGATGCGTTTCGACGCGGTGACGGTCCTCCGCACCATGGTGGCTGACGGATCGGTTTCCGCTTTCCATATCTTCTTCCCTGATCCCTGGCAGAAACACCGGCAGCAGAAACGCCGCCTGATCCAACCGCTCTTCGCTTCCCTGCTTGCCCAGAAACTGGAGAAGGGCGGATACATCTACTGTGTCACCGACTGGGAGGAGTACGCCGAGCAGATCAAAGAGGTGCTGGGAGCCACCGAAGGGCTGGTCAATCCATATGGTGGGTATGCCGATCCTCGTCCCTGGCGGCCTCAGACCCATTTCGAGGAAAAAGGATTGGCCGCTCAACGCCCCATCCGGGAGATCTGGGTGGAAAAACAGTGAAAAAACGGCTTGCACGACCGTGCCGGTTTTCTGCATACTTGCTCGTATAGGAAGCCATGGTGAACCTTTTTGTGCTCATGCCGCTTGCGTTACTTCTGAGTCTGTACGTAGTCAGCTCCGCTTCTCAACCGCGGATGCATGGCCTCCGTGGCACGCTGGAGACAGGATTCCTCTTGGGGCTCTGTTGCGTGCTTGCAGCCCTTCCTGCGCTGTTTTCCGGGGAAGGATATGCCGTTCTCGGTTTCCCCAGATGCTGCTTTTTCTCCTTGACCGTGTGGTATGGACCGGCCGTGATGGCGATCCCCCTCGTTTTCGCCTGTGCGCTTTCTCTTCTGGCTCCGGAATCCGGTATGACGGCAGCTTGGTTCGGGTATGGCCTTTGTTTTCTCGTCGGGGTGCTGGTGCATCATACGGAACGGAAGCAAGCCATTCCTGCAACGCTTTTTGTGGTGGGTGCCTTGGCCGCATTCGGCGGAACGATGCTTTTTGCCGCAGGGGGGAAACAGCTGTCGCTTCCGACCATTATTTCGTTCCTTCTCTCCGCCATGGTGGCGTCCCTCTCTTCCTGCCTTTTCGTCTGGTTGGTCCGTCTTCTGGAGGAAAAAGGGGATGCGGCAAAACGGTTGGCCGTCCGTGCCAAAAGCAATTCGTTTCGTTGTTTGGCAAAACGCCGGTGGCGATGACGCTCTCCGAACCGGAGAACGGCGTGTTTGCCTGTCGGCGAACGAAGCGTTCCAGCGGATGATGGGATACGGAAAACAGGAAATGCTTTCGCTGGGATGGAAGGGGCTTGTCTGCGGGCAGGACGCCGATGTGTGGGAACGTGGGATGTGCGTCCCTGGTTCCGAGGAGAAGCGCGTGCAGGTGCGGTTGCGTACGGCGGATGGATCGTTGCTCTGGACGGAAGTGGTGATGACCTCTTTCCCCTGTTGTCAGGTACAGAAGGTGCTGGGAGTCGTCCGTGACATCACACGGGAGAAGGAGGAGGAGCTCAGGCTTTCCTACGCGGGGTGCCATGACACGTTGACCGGCCAGTACAACCATACCGCTTGGGAAGAGAAGGTCAGGGAACTTTCCATCGAGCATGAGGATGTTCCCCTTGCCGTGGTGGTCGGGAATCTCCATTCCGTCAGTATGATCAACAGCATGTTCGGCAGGCAGGTAGGGGACCAGCAGATCAAACGGTTTACCGACATTTGCGCCGATTGTCTTCCCCAGGGTGGCTATCTGGCCCGCACGGATGGGGACGAGGTGTCCCTGTTGCTTCCCCGGCATGACGCGCGGATGGCAGAAGCGTTGACCGAACGGATTCTCTCCCGTCTTTCCTGCCATACGGTGGGTGGGATGATTACGCTCTCTGCGTCTTTTGGCATTGCAACCACCAACCAGGTCACGGACGATGTCGGGGCGGTGGTGGAGAAGGCGGAGGATGACCTTGAAGCGCGACGCATCTATGACAACGGAGAGGGCAAAGGAAATGTCGTCACGGTGATCCTGAACAGCCTGCAGGCGAAGAGCCCACGGGAGGAACAGCATTCCCAGCGGGTCGGCGACGGGAGCGCCGCGTTGGCCCGTGCCGCCGGTCTCAGCCCCCGGCTGGTCTCCCAGATGCGCGTCGCGGGATTGCTCCATGACATTGGGAAGATCGGGGTGGATGAGCAGATACTGAACAAACCGGGCAAGCTGGATGTCCAGGAACGGGAAGCGGTAAAACGGCATTCCGAAATTGGTTCACGGATCCTTTCTTCCTGTGTCCAGACAGCCCCGTTGGCAAGTTGGGTACTTGCCCATCATGAACGGTATGATGGATGCGGGTACCCCAGAGGTCTGAAAGGAACGGACATTCCGTTGTGTTCCCGGATCCTCGCCGTGGTGGATACCTGGGACGCCATGGTCAGTGACCGCCCGTACCGCAAAGCGCTCACCCCGGACCAGGCGGCAGCGGAGATTCAGAGAGTCAGCGGAACCCAGTTGGATCCCGACCTTGCGCGGCTGTTCATCACCCGCGTGCTGCATCGTCCCTGGGCAGCCTGATCCAAACAAAAACGACCGGGGATTGCCCGGTCGTCGACGTACCAGAAAAAAACGGTTATTCTTCTTCGTCCGTCTTCATGTGTTTCTTTCCTTCCTCGATCACCTCATCGGCGAGTTTGCCGGTCAGTTTCTCGTAGTGGTCGAACTCCATGTCGAACGAACCGGTCCCGCTGGTCATGCTCTTCAGATCCACCACGTAGTTCAGCACTTCGGACTGGGGGACCAACGCCTTGACCACCTGCAGTGAGCCTGCTTCCTCCTGTCCGAGCACACGTCCCCGTTTGGAGGAGAGGTCGGAAAGGATCGCTCCAAGGTATTCGTTGTCCACGTAGATCTGGATGCTCATGATCGGCTCGAGCAACACGCATCCCGCTTTGGCCAGCGCCGCCTTCATCGCGCCTTTTCCGGCGAGTTTGAACGCCATGTCGCTGGAGTCGACGGGATGTTCCTTGCCGTCGATCAGGGTGATGGCGATGTCCACCATCGGGTAGCCGGCCAGGAACCCTTCGGCCATCTGCTCATGCAGTCCTTTCTCGATGCCGGGAATATACCCTTTGCTGATCGCCCCCCCCTTGATGGCGTTGGTGAACACGTACTGCGCGCCCCGTTCGGACGGTTCGATCTGCAGGACCACCTTGGCGTACTGGCCGTGACCGCCGGTCTGTTTCTTGTGGGTGTATTCGGCAAGCCCGCTCGGCTTGGTGATCGTCTCGCGGTACGCAACCCGGGGAAGCTTGGTGTGGATGGTGATCTTCTGTTTGTCCCGGATCTTGTCCAGGATCATGTTTAGGTGCAGTTCCCCGAGACCCGCCACATAGCTTTCCTTGGTTTCTTCGTCGAACCCGGTCTTGAAGGTAAGGTCTTCCTCAGCGACACGGTACAACGCCTCGTTCATCTTCACTTCGCTCTTCTTGTCATCCGTACTGATGGCAAGCTTGTACACCGGAGAGGGGAGTTGCAACGGTTGGAACGTGTACGTCGCGTTGGAATCCTCAAGGAGCGAACTGTTCGTCATGATCGCATCCGCCTTGGCGATGATGCCGATGTCCCCTGCGGGAAGCGCGTCCGTCTCCACCAGCTTGCGGCCGACCATCCGGTAGACCTTCATCGGTTTCTCCTTCTTGCCGCTGGGGCGTACCACCATCTCGGTGTTTCCGGTAAGCGTACCGGTGACCACCTTGACGAACGAGAGCCTGCCGTTGAACTGGTCCAGCGTCGTCTTGAAGCAGTAGCCGCTGAAAGCTCCGTCCGGCGTGATGGCCAGGTCGTGATGCTGTCCATGAGCGTCCAGGATCCATTCCTTTCTCCCCAGCGGGGAGGGGAAGTTGTTCTTGATGAAGTTCAGGAGTGTACCCACACCCAGTCCCAGGCTTGCCTGTCCGCAGAAAACCGGGACGACACGGTTGTTGGCGAACCCTTCCCTGAGTCCACGGCGGATGTCATCCGCTTCCAGCGTGCCTTTGTCAAAGTATTTTTCGATCAGGTCATCGGCGCCTTCGGCGGCGGACTCCACCAATTGGGCGTGGAACTGGTCGTACAGGTCCTGGTATTCCGCCGGCACTTCACTGGAGGCCAGTTTTCCTTTGTCATCCAGGAAATAGGCTTTGTCTTCGATCAGATTGATCACGCCGCGGAAATCCTTTCCGCTTCCCACCGGGATGCTCAACGGGACGAAAGAGAGTTTGAACCGCTCCTTCAGCTCGTCGATGATCTTGGTATAATCAGCGCGTTCCTTGTCCATCTTGTTGATGAACACGGCGCGTGGTTTGTTTCTGTTGTCAAGGTGACGCCACAGTTTCAGCGTCTCGATCTGGATGCCATCAACAGCATCGATCAGCATCAACGCCGTTTCGCAGGAACGGAAGCCGCAGATGGCCTCTCCGATGAATCCCGCGGTTCCCGGCGTGTCCAGGATATTCAACGTCTTCCCGTTCCAGGGAAAAGAGCAGAGGGACGTATGAACGGAAATCTTCTTGGCGATCTCCTCCTCAGTGAAATCACTCACTGTCTTGCCATTCTCGATCGTTCCGTAGGACGGGATGACACCCGCCTGGAACAGCATCTGCTCGACCAACGTGGTTTTACCGGTGCCGTTGTGCCCGACGATCGCCACATTCCGGACATCCGAACTCACAACGCTCATATCTCCTCCTTTGTTGGGCTTTGGGACCCAATAAATTCATCGTACGACCCGATTGTGCATCTGTCAAAATAAATCGTGCCGGGAGGAGAAATGGGAAAAAAGCTATTTCTTCGTGGTCTGCTGGTAGTGGCTGAACTCCATGGTGAAGCTTCCTCTGCCCTGGGTGGCGGAGCGAAGGATGGTGGTGTATCCGAACATCTGGGTCATCGGCGCCTCGGCGTTGATCACGTCCCCGGTGGGATGGCTCTCCATGCTGGAGACAATGCCGCCCCTGCTGGTCAGGGAGGAGATCACTTCTCCGACATACGGGGTAGGAACGACGCAAACCACCTTCATCACCGGCTCCATCAATACCGGACCTGCCTGGGACGCCACCTTGTCGAAGCACATCGCCGCGGCGGATTCCATCGCCACGGCGGTGGAGGTCAGTTCGTTGTACTGGATGTCCGTCACTTCGGCGATGATGTCCGTACAGGCGTAGCCGTAACGGATTCCGCCTTTCATGGCGTTTTCCACACCGGTTTGGATGGCGTTGTACAGATCTTCCGGCATGCCGCCATGGACCCGGGCAGCGCACACGTACTTGGTGCCTTCGCCCTGGGCTGCCGGTTTGACCGTCATGGTGACGCCTGCGAAGTTTTCCTTGTTGGCGATCACCTTTTGGAACGTTTCCGTACCGGAAGCTTCCTGGGAGACCGACTCACGATAGGAAACCTGGGGCTTGCCGACCCGCGCGTTGATCTTCATTTCTTTGGTCAGCCGGGTGACGATGACATCCAGATGGAGCTCTCCCATGCCGCTGATCAACAGCTGCCCGGTCTGTTCGTCCTCCTTGTAGGAGAACGTCGGATCCTCCTGGGCAAGCATGGCAAGCGCGTTCTTCAGTTTTGTCTGGTCGTCCGCCGTCGCCGCCTCGATGGCCACGCTGATCACCGGGTTGGGGAAGTGCATCTTCTCCAGCAGAATCTGCTGGCCTTCGCTTCCCAGCGTATCCCCCGTCTGGGCTTCCTTGAAGCCGATGATCACGCCGATGTCCCCGGCTTCCAGCTCCGTCATGTCCTCGCTGCGGTCGGCGTGCATTCGGAGAATTCTGCCGATCCGTTCGCGTTTCTTCTTGGAGATGTTCATGATCATCTGGCCTTTCTTCAGCGTTCCGGTGTACACACGGACGAAATCCATCGGACCGGCCTGCGGGTCGACCTGGATCTTGAAGACCAGGGCGAGGGGCGGTTTGTTGGTGTCATGGGATACCTGCACTTCCTTGCCCGTCTTCAGGTTGACGCCGGTGATGGCCGGAACCTCGCTGGGAGAGGGAAGATAGTCGACGATGCCGTCGATCAACGGCTGGACGCCCATGTCCCTGAGGGACGAGCCGGCGAACATGGGAAGCGCCTTACGCTGGATGGTCGCTTCCTTCAACGTCCGCTTGATCAGATCCACAGGAATCTCCTTGCCGTCGAAGTAGAGCTGCATGATCTCATCGCTGAACGAGGAGACGGCGTCGATCAACTTCTCCCGCCAAGTGTCTGCCATCTCCTGCAACGCTTCGGGGATGGGGTTTTCCGTCACCGTTTTGCCGAAGTCGGAATCATCGAAGGTGAGGTACTTCATGGAGAGCAGGTCGATGACCCCGTTGAACCCGCTTTCCGCGCCGACAGGGATGTTCACCGGCACCGGGTTGGCGCCGAACTTTGCCTTGACCTGTTCCAGGACATCGAAGAAATCAGCGCCCATCCGGTCCATCTTGTTGACGAAGCCGATCCGGGGTACGTGGTAGGTGTCCGCCTGGCGCCAGACGGTTTCCGTCTGGGGCTCCACGCCACCGACGGCGGAGAAGACGACGATGCCGCCATCCAGGACGCGGAGGGAACGTTCCACCTCCGCGGTGAAATCGACATGTCCCGGGGTGTCGATGATGTTGATCTGGTACCCTTTCCAGAAACAGGTCGTCGCCGCGCTGGCGATGGTGATGCCGCGATCCTGCTCCTGGGGCAGGAAATCCATCGTCGCTTCCCCGTTGTCCACTTCCCCGATCTTATGGTTTTCCCCTGTGTAGAACAGGATCCGTTCCGTCGTTGTGGTCTTTCCGGCGTCGATGTGCGCCATGATGCCGATGTTTCGTGTCGTTTTTTCGTCCATACTCACCCTCGTCCTCAAGCAAGAAACCTTACCATAGAACGGTCCTTTGTGCTAGGGTGGAAAAGAAATCATCGAAAGGAGAGGACGTATGGTTTGGTGGATCCTGTTTGTCGTGCTCTGGCTCATCTATGTGGTGGCTGTCCGGTCGAAACTGTCCGGTCTGAGTCACCGGCTGAACGACGTGACGACGGAGATCAACGCCGCTTTGAACGACCGGCGTTCCCTGGTTTCCGATCTTCCCGGAATCGTCAGAGCTCCGACGGACGCGCTGAAGGATATCTTCCGTCAGCGGGATGTCCTCTCCTCTGACGCGCCGACGGAACAGAAGGTCGCCTCGTGCCTGGTGATGGACCAGGCGCTCGGCAAACTGAAGGAAGAGGGGACGATCATCGCGACAAATCCCGCCGCCCCAACGTTGCTGGACACGCTCGCGTTGAACAGAGAGCGGCTCTCCCGCGCGGCGGACCGCTACAACGATCTGGCAAACGATCTGAACGAGACGATCCACTCGTTCCCCTCCCGCTGGGCTTCCCGCGGCTATCGCCGTGTGGAACTTATTTCTTCAGCAAAATCCGCAGCGAATTGAGGATCGCCAGGATCGCCACGCCGACATCGGCGAAAATGGCCATCCACATGTTGGCGATGCCAAGGGCTCCGAGAATCAACGTCAGCACCTTGATGGAAATGGCGAACGTGATGTTCTGCTTCACCGTCCGGTTGGTCCGTTTGGCGATGGCCACGGCGTCGCCGACCCGGGTGATGTCGTCCGTCATGACGACGATGTCGCTCGCCTCGATGGCGGCGTCGCTTCCCATGCCGCCCATGGCGATGCCCACATCAGACAGACCCAGCACCGGGGCGTCATTGATGCCGTCTCCCACATAGGCCACTTTGTGGCCGTTCTTCAGGCTTTCAAACGCCGCCACCTTGTCCTGGGGAAGCAGTTCCGCCTTGACGCTGGTGATGCCGATCTCCCCGGCGACTTCCTGGGCCACCGCCTTGTTGTCCCCGGTGAGCATCACCAGGTTGCGGAGCCCAAGCTGTTTCAGTTTCTGCAGTGTCGGTTTGACGCCATCCTTCAGCGTGTCGCTGACCCATATCGTGCCGGCATGGACGCCGTCCACCACCACTTCCACCACGGAAGCGGCGCTCGTCTCATGGCTCTGGATCGCCACGCCTTGGTCGGCGAGCAATTTCGCGTTGCCGCAGGCCACCTTGTGTCCGTCCACCATCCCGATGATTCCTTTGCCGGAGAGCTCATGGGCGCCTTCGGCGGGTTTTTGGTCAGGCAGCACGGCGTGGATGGCACGGGCGATGGGGTGGTTGCTTTCCGATTCCACCGATGAAGCGTAGGAAAGGACCTGTTCCATGGTGAACCCTTGGTAGGGGATCGTCCTGGTGACGGTGAACGTTCCTTTGGTCAGCGTGCCCGTCTTGTCGAACGCCATGGAGTCAGCCTCGGAAAGGGCCTGCAGGTAGTTGCCGCCTTTGACCATCACGCCCCGCTTGGCAAGAGCCCCGATGCCGGAGAAGAAAGAAAGCGGGACGGAAATGACCAGGGCGCAGGGGCAGCTGATGACCAGGAACACCAGCGCGCGGTACAGCCATTTCTGGAAATCACCGACGAACAGGGTGGGGATGACGGCCAGCGCGATGGCGGAGAAGACCACCACCGGGGTGTAGTACCGTGAGAACTTGGTGATGAACTGTTCGCTGGGGGCTTTGCGGTTGGAGGAATCCTCCACCAGATCCATGATCCGCTTGACGGTGGAATCCTGGTAAGCTTTGGTGACGGTGACCAGCAGGGTCCCATCCGTATTGACGCAACCGGAGACCACCTCGTCCCCGACGGTCACCTTGCGGGGGACCGGTTCTCCCGTGATGGACTTGGTGTCCAGGAACGACGTACCGCTCTTCACGATGCCATCAAGAGGGATCTTCTCCCCGTTCTTTACCTTGACGATGGATCCGACGGCGACGTTTTCGCTGGGAGTCACCGTTTCCTTGCCATCGGCAACCACCAGGGCGGTGTCGCTCTTCAGATCCATCATGTCGGCGATGTTCTTGCGTGAGGACTCCACCGCCTTGTCCTGGAAGTATTCGCCCACTTCGTAAAACAGCATGACGGCGGCCGCCTCACGGTAGTCACCCAGCGCGATGGCGCCGATGGACGCAACGGCCATCAGGAAATTCTCATCGAACAGCTTTCCTTTGAACAGGTTCTTCAGCGCGTTGAACACCACTTCGTAGCCGCAGATGGCGTAGCTTGCCAACGCGATGTACGGGATGCCGGAAACGAAGGAAGCGATGAACACCACCAAGGCGACCAGCATCCGCACCAGCTCCCAGTCGATGGATTTCTTCTCATTGATGACGCCGCAGACGCAGTGTTCATGGTTGCAGTACGGGCAGATGCCGTCATGCATCACCCGCAGTTCCATTTCGTCTTCCGTCTCGTTGGCGGTGCGTTCCACGTTCTTCCAGAAAGATTCAGTGGGGTCCGTCTTCGCCGTAACGGTCATCTTCATCTGCAGGAAATTGACGTTCGCCTTTTCCACACCGGGGAGGGCGGCGACAGCCTGTTCCACTTTTGCGCCACACTCCGCGCAATCGAGATTCCTCAGCTTCCATACCCGAGTCCTGTCCATTTCCAAGCTCCTTCTTAATCAATCATCATATGATGATTTAATGATATATTGAGGAGTTTGTCAAGGTTTTCCGGAAAAACCTTACGCTACGCCATGGGCGGTGAAGTGGAACAACGTACCCTGTTTTTCGTAGATGCCTTTCATGCCGCTGACGCTGTAGCTGACCATGCAGACGAAGAACAGCGCCTCAGGGTTGGCGAAGCCAAAGATTTCCAGTCCCAGCATGAAACAGGCAAGGGGAAGTTTCGTCGCTGCGGAGAGCATGCCAAGCGCACCGAAACAGGTGATGGCGCTCAGGGGAAGCTCGGCAAGGCCGGAGAACAGGGAGGATGCGGTGGAACCGAGGACCATGATGGGGATCACCTCGCCTCCGACAAATCCGCTTCCGATGGACAGCACGGTCAGCAGCATCTTGCCCAGCGGAATGTACCATGCCACCTGGGTGCCGATCAAAGCGGAGGAAAGGCCGTTCAGGCGCCAATCCCCGATGATCTCGGCAAACAGGAACGAGAATGCGAGCAGCAACACCGAGCTGAACAGGGTTCTCGTCCAAACGGACGTGAATCGTTTGGATAGCCAGGCGCGGTATCCTCCGGCCAGAAAGATGAACAGCATGCTGAACAGTCCCATGGCGACGGCAAGGAGAAAGAGTGTCACAAACACCATGGGAGTCAGGGTGACCTCCTGGGACGGGGTGGGGCTCAACGTGGCGATCCCCAGCAGGTTCTTGCTGATGAAACAGGCGGTGAAGCTGGCCATCAGGGAGGGGATGAACGCCTCGCTTCGGTTCACCTGGGGGGAGGAGAACTGCAGGCCAAACAGCGTGCCAGCCACCGGCGCGTTGAACAAGGCGCCGAAGGCTGCCCCGGCGCCGCAGATCATCCAGATGCCGGTATCCGTCGGGTCATGGTGTTCCAGGTGTTTGGGAAGCAGGACGTCCTCCAGACGGGCCACATAATTGCCCACCGAGGCTCCAATCTGCACGCCCGCGCCTTCCTTGCCGGTGGAAGCCCCCACCAAGTGTGAGATCATGGTTGAGAGATACAGCAGCGGAACCATCTTCGCCGAGATGTTTTCCGCTGTCTTTTCGTCGTCATGGGCGCTGGTCGGGCTGACCAGGGCGATCAACCCATGGTTGATGATCTCGATCACCTGTGCGGTGCCGCTTCTCAGGTACGGCCCCAGCGTCTGGTACAGCCACGCGGTGATGATCGCACCCAGCGGGAGGGCCATCTGCAGCGATACGTGCGCGCTCCGGAGTCCGGAAATCTTGACGATGGCGGTGGTGAGCAACCACATGGCCGCCCCCACCACGACTCCCAACGCGATGCCTCTGATCAACCAACGGACATACCGTCCCACATGTTTCCCGTTCATATGTTCCCCATTGTACGCAAAAAAGAAGGTGAGGAAAAGCGTTTACATCAGCTTCTTCGCCGTCTTCAGTTTTCCCTTGTATGGCGCGTAGCGGAGCGGGATGTCCGGGTGGGCCGGTTTGACCAAGATGCTCTTCAAATGGCTGAACGTCTCGAATCCATCTTTTCCATGATAGCGGCCCATGCCGCTGGACCCGACGCCGCCAAAGGGCATGTTGGGGTTGGCCAGGTGGCAGACGCAGTCGTTGATGCAGCCGCCTCCGTACAGCAAATGGTGGACGACGTGATCCTGTCGTTCATGATTGTTGGAGAACAGATACAACGCGAGCGGATGCTCCCGGTCATTGATGAACGCCAGCGCGCCATCAAAATCATCGAACGGAATGACGGGGAGGATCGGGCCGAAGATCTCCTCCTGCATCACCGGACTCTGGGGGTCGGGATTCTCCAGAATGGTCGGCGCAATCTTCCGTGTCGCGTCGTCGTGGGTGCCTCCCAGGACGATCTTCCCCGAACCCAGCAGTCCCCGCAGCCTCTGGTAGTGTTTCTCGTTGATGATATGGGGAAAATCAGGGCAGGTGAGGGGGTCGTCGGTATACATCTGTTTGACCTCGGCGCCAAACGCTTTGATGAACGCGTCCATCTTGCGTCGGTCGACCAGCACGTAGTCCGGGGCGACGCAGGTCTGTCCCGCGTTGAGGCACTTGCCCCAGGCGATGCGGCGCGCCGCCAGGGGAATGTCCGCCGTCTCGTCAATGACCACCGGGCTTTTGCCGCCCAGCTCCAACGTCACCGGCGTCAGGTATTTGCTGGCCGCTTCCATAACGACTTTCCCTACCTTGGGGCTGCCGGTGAAGAAGATGTGGTCGAACCGCTGGGCCAGAAGCGCGGTGTTCATCTCCGACCCCCCTTCGTAGGTCCGGACCACATCCGCAGGGAACGCGCCATCCAGCATCTGCTTCAGCGCCGCGCTGGTATGGGTGCTGTAGCGGGATGGCTTTACCACCGCCACATCTCCCGCGCTGAAAGCCGCCACCAACGGGGCCAGCGTCAGCTGTACGGGATAGTTCCATGGGCTCATGATCAACACAACGCCGACCGGTTGGGGAATGATGTAGTTGGAAGACGGATAGTTTGCCAGGGCGCCGGCCACACGGCGGGGATGCATCCAGCCGCCCAGATGCTTCAGGGCGTAGTCGATCTCCCCGTACACCATCCCGATCTCCGTGATGTACGATTCGTACACATCCTTGCCCAAGTCGAGGCGGAGGGCTTCGGAAAGCGCCCCTTCGGATGCTGCCAGCGCTTTTTTCAGTGTGGTCAGTTGCTGTACCCGCCAGGCCCGCTCATACGTCTTGCCGCTTCGGAACGCGTCACGAAGCGCATTGATTTCCTCGTTCAGATCCATACTTCCCGTCCTTACCACGAAGCATAGCAGGGGGAAAGAGGAAGGACAATCAGTTGGACGGGTAATATTCGATGCTGGAGATGTACGGATACTCCTTGAACTCCTTCATGATGGACTCTTCTCCGAATTCCTGGGGGAAGACGACGCCTAGCCGGAGCACGATATTGTCTCCATCCCGGTCCATCTGCATGTTCTTGATCTGGATCTTCTTTTCCGCAAAGGTCTTGTCCAGCATCTCTTTGGTGAACAGATCGGCGGGAACCACCATTTGGATGGTGCCGAACAGCTGGGAAGCAAAGATCTTCAGTGGTCGGTGCAGCAGGAACTGGATCAACAGGATCAGGAGGGTGGTGCAACCGCTGAGGAGAAACATGCCGGCACCGGTGGCGATGCCTACGCCCACCGTGGCCCACAGGCCCGCCGCGGTGGTCACGCCGGTGATGCTTTCCTTACGGACGAAGATCACACCGGCACCGAGAAAACCGATGGCGGTGACGACGCCGGCGGCGATACGTGAGACATCTAACGACACCCCTTTGGTTCCAAGGACGTCCCAGAATCCGTATTTGGAAACGATCATCATCAGACACGAAGAGAGCGCAACCAAAATGTGCGTCCTGATACCGGCGGTCTTGAACCGTTTTTCACGCTCGAATCCGATGCACGCACCGAAAAAGGCGGAGACAAGGATTCTGGTGAGATACTGCAGATTCATCGCATAAAAAGTTTCCATAGCCAAACATTCCTATCCACAGGATGATCATGACATTCTACCACGTTTTCCCGATTCGGGTATTCGAAAGAATCATCTCTTTTGCAACACGTTTGCTGTTTTTTCGGTTTATCGGTTTTTTCCCCATATCATTGAACTTATTGATTGTGCTATACTTGCACGACAAACAGATGTTTCGGCGGCATGGGAGGACAGGGTGCAGACGAAGGTCACACAACAAGAAGCTGAATCATACCTGAAGGCGCTTGCCATGGACAACGAGGTGGTTCGCTTCGTTGATCCTGAACGAGGCGTAGTGCAGAATCTCCAAGGGGAGGATGGTGGAAAATGCCATGATCTCTGGGGACGATGCAATCATTGCGAGAATTGCACATCCATCCGCGCGCTCCGTACCAAAGGGAAGGCCTGCAAGATCGAGATGTTGGGCGGCCATACCTATTGGGTGACGTCCCGGTATCTGGAGATCGATGGTACTCCTCGGATCAGTGAGGCGGTGCAGGATGTCTCCGGCGATCTGCTTGCCGACAGTGACCGTGATGACAAGACGACGGCCCTTCTGGATGGCTATAAGCAGATGGCCATCACCGATTCGCTGACCGGAGTGTACAATCGACGTTTCCTTGATGAAAACTTCATTCCATCACTTGCCTGTTGTGAGGATCCTGGACTGGTCGTCAATATTGGTTTCATTGACATGGATGGGTTCAAAGGGGTCAACGACCGGTACGGCCATGTGGCGGGCGACCAGTTGCTGAGGGATGTCGCTGGGTTTTGGAAACGACGGTACGACTCCCGCGCCCGGGGGCATGAACGGCTGGTCGTCCGTTTTGGTGGGGATGAGATATTGGTTATCGCCTGTGGCATGCACGCTGCCCAGTTCCGGGAGGAGATGGCCCGATATGACGGTGAGATGGTGAAGATATGCCACCTGCCGGACCAACAATTCCCATTTGATTATTCCCTTGGGATTGCCTCCAGCGAAGAACTCGGGCCTTCCTGGAAGTGGGATGACCTGTTTGACTCTGCCGATCACCGGATGTACGTGGATAAAAAGGGCCCAGGCCCAAAAAAACCGGAAAACACTTTACATTGAGGTTGATTACATGTTATAAAGCTGATGGTTTTTGTGTGGGCCGCTAGCTCAGTTGGTAGAGCAACGCCCTTTTAAGGCGTGGGTCACAGGTCCGAATCCTGTGCGGCTCACCAGTTCGTCTCCATCGTCTAGGGGTTAGGACAACGGGTTTTCATCCCGTCAACGCTGGTTCGATTCCAGCTGGAGATGCATTCAATCCCCATAGAAACACGTGAAAAGCTCTTCTTCGGAAGGGCTTTT
>JAKVPA010000012.1 GCA_022482495.1 Sphaerochaeta sp.
GCGGCCATTTCCTTGATGTCGAGATTCTGGATCATGCATTGTCGGTAATTCATACCCGCTCATACCGGAAAATCCGGCCATTTGCTTGAGAGCACCCCGAATTTATGGTACAAGAAAAGGTATGGACACGTATCGTATCGGAGATCTGGCGCGTGGCGCCGGCGTCACGGTGAGGACCGTCAGGTATTATGAGGATCTGGGGCTTCTGAAGACCCATCCGCGCACCGACGGGGGACAACGCACCTATACGGACGCCGATCTGGTCTATCTGAAGCGGATCCTTGAGCTGAAGGATCTGGATTTCTCCCTGGAGGAGATCAAGACGATCATCCAGATGGGGCCGACGGACCAGACCGGTTCCAGGCGGCGTGACGCGTTGCTCCGCCAGTACCGGTACAAACTTTCCGAAGCGATGGAAAAGCAGGCGGTGCTGGAGAAGCGCATCGATGATCTTTCCTGGCATATCCGGCAGTTGCAGAGCGGCATGGACTTTCAGGAATGCCCGGGAGCGGGATGCAAGGAATGCACGTTCCGCGCCAAATGCCGGTTCTGCCAGGGCTGAATCACTCCTGGGTCGTCCGGTAGGCGGAGAAGTATCCGTTGATCTCCCTGGCCATATCCGCCGTCGCCTCGTCGATGTCCTTTCCTTCGGTGAGCATCTTCATGATGGAACTCTGGAACGCGTAGTAGATCTGATAGCTTGACGGCACCCAGATGCCCTGCAGCTGAGGATTGCTGTCCCGCATCTGGTCGATGGCGATGCCGAACAACGGATTTTCCGTCACGTGGGTTTTGAACTCGTCCATGTCGTACGTTCCGTTGTTCACCGGGAAGTAGCCGGTGGCAACGTGCCAGGCAAGCTGCTGTTCCTTGCTGACGGCGTACTGGATGAACTTCCATGCCGCGTCACGATGCCCGCTGCCGTTCTCCAGCGCATACAGCGCGCCACCCCCAATATTCACGCCACCTGTTGCCTGGTCGTTGACCCGGGGCAGGTAGGCGACGCCCACCTCGAAGCGGTCCCCCACCATCTCCAGTACGGTGGTCAGCTGGCTGGTGGAGGCGGCCATCATGGCTGTCCTGCCACTGGCAAAGCTTGCCGTCACACCGCTGGTGGCGTTCTCCAGTCCTCCGCTCTGGTACAGAGCCTTCCACATTTTCAGGAATGTCTGCATCGTGCCGTTCTCGTCAAACAACACCTTGGTGGGGATCCCGTCGTGACCATTGTTCTGGTCGACGATCAACGAGAGTCCGTGCTGCTGCCCCAGCCAGGCGCAGAGCTCATAGGTGGTGGGGACTCCGGAGAACGCCCAGCGGGTCACATTGCCCGATGCATCCTTCCTGACCAGTTTCGGCGCGATGGCAGCCATGGCTTCCAGGTCCTTCGGAGGCTCGGTGATACCCGCTTCCTGGAACGCCGTCTTGTTGTAGTACAGGAGGATCGTGGAGCTGTTGAACGGCATGCCGATTATTTGCCCTTTGTACGTCTGGGAGAGACGGGTCGATTCGACGATCTGGGACAGGTCGTATCCATTCTGCTGCGCCAGGTCCTGGATGGGGATCATCCGTGGATTGTCCCGGATGTCCAGGATCGCCTGGGCGTCCAGCTGGATCAGGTCGGGGAGCGCGCTTGCGTCTTCTCCCTGCCATATGGCTTTCGCCTTGGTCAGCACGTCGCTCGCCTTGCCCTGGTAGATGGCCTTTACCGTGATGCCTTCCTGTCTGCCTACCGTTTCGTTGAACGAGGAGACCAGCTTGTCAGTCGCTTCCCCGAGCAGGCCGGAGTTGGAATGCCACCAGGTGATGGTCACCTGGTTCCGGGGCTCTTCCTTCGAGCCGGTGGCGAACAGGAGCGATGGGATCAACAGGATCCACAGCAATCCAAGATGTTTGTGCATGATTACCTCCCGGAGAAACGTGTGCTCACGCTCTCGTTGATATGGTTGCGAAGAAGCAGGAATGCGACGATCATCGGGGCCGTCAGGACGACGATGGCGGCGAACTGCGGACCGTAGTCGTAGGTGTCGGCGAACCCCAGCATGGTGATGCCCACCTGGACGGTGCGCATCACCTCGGTGTTGGTGACAAGGAGCGGCCAGAGATAGTCGTTGAAGAACTGGGTGAACGATTGGACGCACAGGGCGATGATGATGCTCTGGCTCATCGGAAGCAACAGGGTCGCCATGTACCGAAAGTCGGAGCAACCTTCCAGATAGGCCGCCTCCCGGTACTCCTTGCTGACGGTGAGGAAGTACTGCCGGAGGAGAAAGACCGCCGTGGGGGAGAGAATGCCGGTGATGATGAGTCCGAGGTAGGTGTCCGTCAATCCCATCTTCCGGATGGTCTGGTAGTTTTGGATCAACAGGGCGTCGCCAGGAAGCAGCATGGTGGCGACGAGCGCAATGAAGATGATGTTTTTCCCCTTGAACGGGAAGGTCGTCAGGCTGTACGAGGCCAAGATGCAGACGACCAGCCGGAGCGTCGTGCCCAAGAGTGCGGAGATGATGGAGTTGTACAGATACCGGCCCAGGTGGGAGGAGCGGAACGCCCGCTGGTAGTTGGAGAAGGTGACGGAACTGGGGAGAAAGCGTGCCGGAAGATCGGTGAAGTCACCACGGGCGAACAGCGACGCGGAAAGCGCGTAGAGCAAGGGAAAGAGAACGAGGAAGGCCAGGATGACCACCACGATGTCGCGTACCGGGTGTTTCATTGGTAGAACACCTTTCTCCGTTGAATGGCCAAAATGACCAACAGGAGCAGGAACGTGATGAGGAACACCACGGTGGCGATGGCCGAGCCCAGAGCGATGTTTCCTCCTTTGAATCCTTCCAGGTACATCTGGTAGACCAACGTCTGGGTGGAGCGGTACGGTCCACCTTCGGTGAGGATCATCACCGGAGCGCTGATCAACATGGCGTCCTTGATGTTGTTGGCCACCACGAAGACCAACGTCGGGGCGATCATCGGGAACTCCAGACATCCCAGACGCTGGAAGAACGACGCGCCCTTCCAGATCGGCGACTTCCTCAAGGTCTTTGGGAATGTTGGAAAGGCTGGAGGAGAACAGCAGGAAATCAAAGCCGATGTCCAGCCAGATCCCGCTTATGACGAGCATCCCCATCGCCGCCGTCCCGTTGGTGAACCACGGGATTCGTTCCCCGATGATCCGGTTGAACAGGCCAAGGTTCTCGTCGAACAACGTCTTGAACACCATGACGGCGCTGGACATCGCCACTGCCATGGGAAGCATCAGCGCGATTTTGGAGACCTTGGCCGTCCTGCTTTCGTAGTGGGTGGCGAAGGCCAGCGCAAGCGTCACCACAAGGTTGATCGGCACGAACAGCCCGGTGAAGGTCAGCGTGTTGCGCCAGCTATCCTGAAAACTTTCCGAAGCAACCAGGGCGCGGTAGTTGGAAAGCCCGACGAAACGGAGGATGCGCCCATCCAGCGATACATGGGAAAGACTGTCCAGAAGCGTCAGGAAGAACGGACGATAGGAAAACAGAAACGCCAACACCAATGCGGGCGCCACGTACAGGTACGGGCTGAGTTTCCGGAGTCTGCTTCCTTTCATATGGTGCATATGCTAGCGGCAGGGCGGAAACCTGAACAAGGGGATTTGGTGAGGAAACGATGAAAACCGCCTTCAGTTTCTTCCCTAACGAGAGATACGTCAGCTATAGCTAACGTGAAAAGCGTCACGGAAGGTGTTCAGACAAGCACGTTGTCGTACAGCTGTTTTCCGTAGTCCTTCAATTTTTTCAGCACCACTTTCTGGCGCGCTTCCGTCTCGGTGCTTTCCAGCCGTTCGTCGATCTTCCGGTTGAAGAAGTTCCAGTCGATGGCCACGCCTCCCGGGGGATTGAGCAGACGGTTGGCGCAGAAGCTCTTCCAACGGAGTTTCTGCGTGTCGGTCAACGCTTCCGGCCAGTTTCGGCAGACGTGGCGGAACACCATCTCCGGTGCCCGTGGATCTGCGAACTTGATGTTCAGGCTGAGCATCTCTTCCGGCTTGGTGTGGTGGAGCACCTCGAACTGCTGTTTGTCCGCGTCCGGGAAGAAGCCGCCGCTGTAGATTTGGAAATCGGTGTCGTTGACCGGTTCGTATTCATCATTGGCGGCGAGTTCCCTGAGCTTGAGGATCAACGAAGGATCGGACTGCAGGATGCGGTATCGTTGCTGGGCGAGCTCGGTGTCGATGCCCAGCCGGGACAGCGTCTTCTTGTCCGGGAAGGCCGAGGTGAACTTGGTCAGGAACGGACAGCGGTTGAACGCCAGTTTGCACAGTCCCGGCACCTTGGCAAGCTGTTCGCCGGTGGCCGAGAGCAGCGGGGCGGGATCCTTGGAAAGGTCGAAGCAGTAGATCGACTTGTTCTGGTCCAGCACCGGCGTGATGGGGACGACCAGCGCGGTGCATCCGTTGGGATTGGTGAACTGGCCGGCCGTGTACAGCACCGGGGAGCCGAACGGAGTGGTGACCAGATTCTTCACCACCTCCTTTCTTCGGTTCCGGAACGCGTATTCAAACAGTTTGGGTTGTTTTTCCTTGATCAACCGGGCGATGGCGATGGTGGCGTAGACGTCCACCATGGCGTCGTGGGCGCCTGTCTGGTCGATGTGGTTGGCCTTGGTCAGTTCGGTAAGCTTGAATACCGGGTGGAGCTGACCGTTGGCTCCCATCTCGGCGGGGGGCCATTGGATGTTCTCCGGCCGGAAATCATGGGCGGCGCGCACCAGATCGATGATGTCCCATCGTGAGCAGTGGTTCTTCCATTCCCGTTCATAGGGATCCATCAAATTGCGGTACAGCAGGCTGCGGACCATCTCATCGTCGAACTTCAGGTTGTTGAAGCCGACGACCACCGTGTACGGTTGGGAGAACTCCTGGTTGATCCGTACGGCCAGGTCGTATTCGCACAGCGCTTCGGGATGGTCACCCGGAGCGATGCCGGTGACCATGCAGGAAAGCGGGTCGGGCAGGTAGTCGTCGCTGATCTTCCCATACAGGACAATGGGATCCCCGATGGGGTTGAGGTCCATGTCGGTGCGGCATGCGGCGAACTGTGCGATACGGTCATAGCGGGGGTTCAGCCCATAGGTTTCCAGATCGTACCAGAGAAACGTGTCTTTCACAAACGGTGGTTGCATACCCGTATCGTATCATATTCCTGGATATCTGTGGTAGGATGGAGGACATGAAACGGCTCCTCTTCTGTTGGTTGCTCCTCTTGTTCATCCTCAGTCCCGCATCCGGAAGCCCGACGAAGAACGATGTCATCGTCGCCATGGCGGCGGTGACGGACAGCGCCATCGCCAACAGCGCGGCGTTTCTGGCCACCCCTCGCTACCAGTTCCCCGGCGCCACGCTGGAGATCAAGGAGGGGGAGACTCTCCCGTCACGACTGGTGCTCCAACAAAGTGACATCGGGATGTATCTTCCCGTCATCCCTCCCGAACCGGTTTCCGGCTCTTGGCTTGAGCGTCTGCTTGCCCAAGCTGCCGGACCGCTTGACCAGGTGGCCCGGATGTACCTGACGGTGCATGACTGGAAGGAAGGGGAAGCGATACTGGACGGCACGCTTGTCCCCCGGTTTCCCCAAGGGATGGGGTTGTCCGCTTTGATGCGGATGTCCCTCTCCAAGGAGGATACACCACCGATCATTGTGGAAGCTGATGTGTGGGTGCAGGGCAGGAGGGTTTCCGTACCGGTGCATGTCAACGGCTCGTTTGTGGTGCGGAACGTCAAAGGCGAAGGACTTTACATTGAACCGGAGGGGTTGTCCGTTGGGATTTGATGGACATTGTCTTCGGCCTTGCTTTACAATAGGATGCGTATGTGTGGGAGGAACATGATGCGTGATGTGGTTTCCCGTACCCGGGAGTTTTTGAAAGCGTGGGGTGTCAGTCCGGATTGTGTGGACATGCACGAACTGTTGGATGTGTTTCACTCGGAGATGGAACGTGGGCTTGCCGGAAAAGGCGGCTCTCTGGAGATGATCCCAACCTACACCGAGGTGCAGGAGTCCGTCCCGGTCGGCCAGAGCGTGATCGTCCTGGATGCCGGTGGAACCAATTTCCGCACCTGCCTGGTGACGTTCGGGGAAGACGGGAAACCGGTGATCTCCGATTTCAAGAAGACCGCCATGCCGGGCATTTCCCGCGAAGTGTCCGCCAAGGAATTCTTCAGCGTGTTCGCCGACGAGGTGGAACGCTTGATCGACAAGAGTGATCGCATCGGATTCTGTTTTTCTTATGCGGCGCGCATCACGCCGGAACACGACGGCATCCCGTTGATGTTCAGCAAGGAGATCAAGGCTCCGGAGGTGATCGGCAAACCGGTGGGGAAGACCCTGCTGGAAGAGCTGGCCCGGCGTGGCCATGACGTCTCCCACAAGAAAGTGGCCGTGCTGAACGACACCGTAGCCACGCTTCTTGCCGGACAGTCCGTTGAGGCGGGCAAGCAGTTCGGTGGCTACATCGGTTTCATTCTGGGGACCGGCACCAACGTCGCCTACGTGGAGGACAACCGGAACATCACCAAGTTGCCCGGTCTGAAACCGGGGCGGCAGATCATCAACGTGGAGAGCGGCAATTTCGTCGGACGTCCGGGGAAACTGGACGAGCTGTTCTTCTCCACCACCAAGCAACCGGCGATCTACCACTTCGAGAAGATGATCAGCGGAGCGTACCAGGGGCCGCTCTGCCAGTTGCTCATTGAGAAAGCGGTGGAGGAAGGCATCCTTTCCAAGACGTTCGGAGAGCGGTTCGAAGCGTTCAAGCCGCTTTCCACCACGGTGATGAGCAACTATCTGGAAATGCCGTTCAACCAGGACTACGCGTTGGTCAAATGCGTCCAGGGCAACGAAGAGGACGCCATCGCCCTTTGGCATCTTATCGACAATTTGATCAGCAAGGCGGCGAAACTCACCGCGGCCAATCTGACGGCGGCCGTATTGGCGAGCGGGCAGGGAAAAGATCCCCGCAGGCCGGTATGCATCAATGCCGATGGCACGACGTTCTACAAGACGGAGTTTCTCAAACGGGATACGGAGTTTTACCTGCAGCAGTACCTGCAGCAGGAGCTTGACCGGTATGCCGTTCTGGTGAAGATCGAGAACTCCCCGACGATCGGGGCTGCCATCGCGGGACTTTCCGTGTGAGCGATGTGTTTTCCCCAGAGACGCGAAGCCGCGTGATGGCTTCCATCCGGGGAAAGAACACCAAGGAAGAACTGTGCGTCCGACGCTTCCTGTTCCGACAGGGGCTTCGCTTTCGCGTCAATGATTCACGGCTTCCGGGCAAACCGGACATCGTGCTTCCCAAGTACCGGACGGTGGTGTTCCTCAACGGATGCTTCTGGCACGGGCATGGGTGCGCTGCGTTCCGTATGCCATCCACCAACCGGGAGTTCTGGGAAACCAAGATCCGGCGGAACAAGGAGCGGGACGAACGAAACGTCGCCCGGCTCCTGTCCATGGGCTACCGGGTGATCGTCGTCTGGGAATGTGAGCTGCGAGGGAAACAGAAGCGGGAAGCGACGCTGAACGGACTGCTCAACGAAATCTGGGACGCGTAGGTCACGACGATTCCTTGTCCGCGGCCTCAACCATCCCCCGGTGCCAGGCGAGGAGCCAATCATGTCGGCTCTTGTCATCCCCTTCGCTGTCGGCAAGCACCCGGAACACCGGTTCCGTACCGCTGGGCCGCATCCAGATGAACGCGCATTCCACCCCGTACTTGTCGGTGAACACCGCTTTCCATCCCCCTTTGTACGGAGCATGACGGTATTCCTCCCCGAGGCCTTGGACGCACCGTGTCCCTTCCATCTGGTATACCGTCCAGCCGTACAGCCCCCATCGGTCTCTGAGTTCCTGTTTCTTTTCCTCCACTTCCTTGAGAAAGCGTTTCTCATAGGCGTTCTTCAACGCGCGGGGATCGGCATGGACGTGCATCAGCCCATCCGGGGCGAACGCGCCGGTGGTGGTGAACACCGGAAGGGCGCGGAGCGCCGCACCAATGGAAACCACTCGTGGCTCGTCCAGTTTGTTCAACCGGCACCACAGGCGGAGGATACGAGGATCACCCAACAGCTTCAGCAGCGTGATGATGGTGTTCATTGGATCGCGCACCCGTGCGGGGAACGTGATGTTCCCGCCATTGGATCCTTCTCCCAGGATCTTGACCAGGTAGCCTTGTTCGCGGAGCTGGTCGGCAAGCTGCACGACATTCGCTTCCCCCACTTCGCTGCGATGCACCTCGCAGTCGAAACCGTCGGCGATCCGGTCGATGCGTAGCGATGTCGGACCGTTGACGGCGATGGCCAGCTTTGCGTCGGGATGGTCCTGCCGCATTTCGCTGAGGGTGATCATCGTCACCAGGGCGAACACTTCCTGGGCGTCAGGGACGACCACTTTGCGGCGGACGCTGTCCTGGCAGACGATGTTTCCCCGGTCGCCATCATTATCCGGAACATATCCCAGCACAAACGTTGGGTCTTGCTTGTGTTTGGATTCAAGCCCTTTCCGGCATGTTTCCAGGTTCTTGCCTTCCGGAACGATTCCATGGGCGATTTTGCCGGGATGGTCGTTCATCGTCGAAAGGGAGAGTCCGATTTCCCTGAGGAACGTGACATCAATGCTGTCGGCACGGGCGCTGCCGTTGAAGTCGGCAAGAATCCCCAGCGGGCGTGCCTTGATGGCCGAGGAAAGCTTTTCCACCGTGGTGTTTCCCGTCTCCAGCAGGAATGCCTTGTAGACGGACAACGCTTCATGCTTGATATGATCGACGTTGCGGAGGATCGCCAGCATGGTGGTGGGCTTGATGGTTGCGGAAAGCCTCTGGACCCGCGCGATGTTTTTTCCGTCAGACGCCATGGTGCGCATCCGGTCGGCGAACACTCCGGTGATGGATCCGGGGTATACCCCGCCGTCCGCACCGAATTTGATGCCGTTGTGACCGATGGGATTGTGGCTGGCGCTGATGTAGAAGAACGCGTCCCCTCCATTGGCTCCTCGGAGATTGTACGCCATGATCTCAGGAGCGGCGGCGATGAACAGGTACCGTACGGCAACGCCTTTGGCAAGGAACATGCGGATGGCGATGTCGGCGATGGCCGGTCCGGTGGGTCGGGCGTCCACACCGACCAGCACGGTCGGCTGTGGTTTGGTCGCCAGGAGATGGTCGGCGAGGATCAAAGCGGCGTAGGCGGCAAGCACGGCGTCGGCATGGGAAATCAACGGGGTGTCATCTTCGCCATCTCCGCTCTGGGCGAACACCTTCCGCCAACCGGAGGCGGAAAGAATCATCTGGGAAAGCGCCGTAGATACGGCTTCTTCGGTCGGCAACTTACCGGAAAACGGATCGATTTCATTGTCCGCGATGGGATGTCCGGTACGGTCATCATATACCAGCATGGCATGCTCCTGTCATGATCCCACGTTACCACACTTGCCCCGATTGGAAAACGGGTGTACTGTTTTGCCATGCCGAAACGGTGCGCCATTCTGACCGATCTCACCTCCCTCGGGTCATGCTCCATGACGGTGATGACCAGTGCCCTGGAGTTGCTGGGAATCGAGGCGTGCCCGCTTCCCTCCGTCATCGCATCCGTCCCTGCCCGTGGGTTTTCCGACCGGTTCTCCCACGACCAGACCGATGCGTTCACCGGGGTGCTGGAGCATTGGATCCGGATGGGCTTCCCTCTGGACGGGGTGATCTCTGGACGGTTGGCGTCCCTTCCCCAGGTGGAGGCGACGGCATCACTGCTGGACGCAAACCCCCAAGCCCTCTGCTTCTGCGATCCTTCCGTAGGGGAAGGAGCGTGGAAGGACGAGGTGTGGAGTGCCGTGCTCCGGATGATCGCCCCACGCGCGTTCCTGTTTTCCCCCAGCGAGGAGGAGGCGCGGAAGATCCTCTCCCTGGATGGTTCGTCAGAATCTGCTTGGTGTGACCGGTTGCCCGGAATCCACCGGTTGGTCACCGGCATGCATGGGCCGGATGGATGGGGTGTGGCGTTGGATGGGCAGATGCTTCCCACCCCTCGGTTTCCAGGGGCCGTTCCCGGAGCCGGGGATTTGTACGACGCGATCATCGCTGCTCTGGTGTTGCGGGGGGAAGATCTTTCTTCCGCCGTCAAAATGACGGGAACCCTGGTGTTCCTTGCCGTGGAGCGGACGGTGCAGGATCGGAAATGGGGCGTTGACGTCACTTCGATCCGCAAGGAGCTGGCGGCGATATGAAACGGATTCTGGTGGTCGCAGCAAGCGCGATGGAACGGAACGGAGTGACCGATTTGCCGTCCTCGGTGGTGGGTGTCGGTAAGGTGCAGAGCGCCGTACGGACTTTGGAAGCGATCCAAACAAACAGTCCTGACCTGGTGGTCTGCGTCGGTTTCGCCGGTGCGCTCTCAGCGGATCTGAATATCGGGGATGTCGTGGTCGGCACTACCGTCTGTCAGTACGATATCGATCTAACTGCTTTCAAACTAAAGCGTTGTACGGTTCCGACCGGGGAAGGCATGCATTCGTTAGGAATCCTTTCTTTATGGGATGACCCACGTGTGGAAGGCAAACGGGGCCCCTTGGGTACCGCAGATCGTTTCGTCACCCCCGCGTACCGGAAGGACCATCCGTTTGTGACGGAGGAGCTGGGGGTCATCGCCTGTGATATGGAAAGTTATGCCGTCGCCTATGCGGCAAGCCGTCGGAACATCCCCTGCATGGTCGCCCGGGTGATCAGCGACGACTGGGAGGGGCGGCGGCCGAAGAACCTTCCCGCCTTTCTTCGCTCCTACCGGGAGACCACCGGCCGCTTGCTGTCAGTTCTCGCCCAGTGAGAAATCCCCGATGATCTTCCAGACCCTGCCGTCCTTGACCAAGGTGAGCTTGCGGTCGGGGAAGTACAGGGGAAGCAAGGTTTCCAGATACCTGCTTGCCTCCGTCTCGATCTCCGCCCGGTCTTCCGGCTTCACCCGATCCAGCGTGCAGATGTCCACGACGACAAGGTAGCCTCGTCCCGTCTGGCTGCCGTACCCCATGGTGAACTGGGTGCCGGTGGAGAACAGACCGTCGTAGGCGACGGATGCGGCCTCTCCCCGTTCCAACCGGTTGGGATGGAGCGGATACCGGGTGCCGTACTTGTCTTCCAAATGGTTGTCCAACGCATCGCACATGCGGCGGAGTTGGTCTTCAAGCGCTTGTTGTTTGGGGTGCATCGTTCTTTGCCTCGAGCGCCAACGGCTGGGACGAAAGCGGAAGGAGTTCCAGTTGGTCGAACTCCGTTCTCGCCGAGAGGCGTTTGGCGTACTTGACCAGTTCATCCTGCTTTTCCTGGAACATCTCGCTTGCCTCCTCCTCCATGCTGGCGATCGCCTCGTCGGTGGTGACATCCATCTTGTAGGTGTTCTTCAACGAACGGCCCACACGAAGATAGTCGATGTCCGGGTTGTGTTCCGCAAAGGTCGCCGCCGTCTGGTCCTGGGCGGCGTTGAGAATCTTCTGGATCGGCGCGCCCTGGGAAGGATCCAGCCATCCGATGACGCCGGTGTTCCGTGATATCTGCAGATTCATGTCCGCCCGTCCGGTTGACAGGGAGAGGATGTGGAACTTCGGACAGTCCGGGTACAGCTTGCGTGCCTGGGCGTAGGCGTAGATCACCGGGTTGTTGGCAACCACGCCGCCATCGACCAGCACCAGGTTCTCTCCTGTCTGACGATCGATGAAGAACGCGGGACGGAAATAGGTGGGCGCGGCCGAGGATGCCCGTGCCGCTTCCCAGAAGCGGAACTGGTGGTCGTCATCCGAGGTGAACAAAAATGGTCTGCCCGCTCCGGAGATGTCGTAGCTGACGGCCAGGACCGGAACAACCGCTTCGGAAAGCGGGACGTCACGGAACATTTCCTGCAGGAAGTCCTCAAACGGGGCGGAATCGTACTTGTCGATGAACAGGGAACCGAACAGCATGGACTGCCGTTTGGGGAATATCTCCCGCCCGTATTCCTTGTACAGGGTTCCGATGCGCTTCAGGTCGGCCGATGGGGGAAGGATTCCAATCTCATGAAACTGCACGGGACGACGCAGCAAACGCCCCAGCAACGATTGCTTGACGGGCTTGTACGCATAGGAAGGAGGGGCTCCGTCCGTCCCCAACGCGCTCTTTTCCCCCGGACAGGTCAGCGCCAGGGCGATGATCGAGCCGGTGGAGGTGCCTGCGATCAGGTCAAAATGGTCGGCAAGCGGTCGGGTATCCCCTTCTGCGATCAGCAGATCAGAGAAACGCGAGAGAAAATAGGAAGGAATGACGCCGCGCATGCCGCCGCCATCGATCGCAAGAATGAATCGTTCCCGTCCTGTTTGTTCACGATGCCCCATATATGCACAACCATGATTCTTTTCGTGATTCTGGTCAATACGAGGATAACGGTATCAAATAAAACAGACCGAAAACAGTATGATAATACTGTTTATCTATGATATATATGCCGATAACTGGTAGCATCTTTTTCCTCGCTGAGGTACAATCGGGTTCATGATTGACGCGTCGGTGTTGCTTGCGTACCAGCATTGCATGCTTTGCCCCAACAAGTGCGGAGTTGACCGCACCAAAGGTCAGCGGGGAAGGTGTGGAGAAACGGATCAGGTTCGGATCGCCTGGTCTGGGTTGCATCGGGGTGAAGAACCCCCGGTGACGGGCAAGAAGGGTTCCGGGATGATCTTCTTCTGCGGATGCCCGCTTCACTGCGCCTATTGCCAGAACCATCAGATCTCTTCGTACTGCACCAATGTGGGCTTTTCCGTCAGCATTGACGAGTTGGCTTCCCTGATGTGCGCGCTGCAGGATTTTGGCGCGACGAACATCAACCTGGTAACGCCCACTCATTTTTATCCATCGATCATCCTTGCCATCCAGAAGGCAAGAGAGAAGGGGATGACGTTGCCGATCGTCAACAACAGTTCGGGATTCGAGTCGATTTCCGGTTTACAGATGATCGACCCGTTCATCGACCTGTATTTGATCGACGTCAAGACGTTGGACAAAGATGTGGCGGCGAAGTTCTGCGGGCTTCCTTCCTATGCCGACATGATCAAACCGGTGATGGCCTGGTTGGTGAAGAAGCATCCCAAGGTGCATCAGGACAAACGAGGGCTGAGAGGGCTTCTCGTACGCCATCTGTTGTTCCCTGGTACGGTGGACGCGACGTTGTCGTTTTTGGATTGGTACAAGGAAAATCTGGATGGCCATGCATGGTTGTCGTTGATGGTCCAGTTCGTCCCTCCGGAAAAGAACCCGGGCTTCGAGGATATCAGCCAGGAAGTGTATGACCGTTTGATCGACAAACTGGACGAGCTGGGGATTGACGATGGGTTCGTACAGGATCTTGCCGACAACATTCCGTGGATCCCCGATTTCACCAGGGACGTGCCGTTTCCCGCTTCGTTCGCCGATCCCCTGCCGTATTTTCTGGAGTTGAAGGCTAGCCGATCGTCGTCCCGATGAATGGCTTTTTGCGGAGGATCGCCATTGTGTTGGCGATGTCCGAGCCTTTGGCGCAGATCACCTTCATTCCTAGTGCTGCCGCTTTCTTGCTTGCCACCGGGTCGAACGGCGTATTCTTGCCCGGTACCCAGTCATCACCGACAATGGCGCGGAAATCAGCCCAGCTGATGGTATCCAGCGGTTTTGCCTCCGGATTCTTCCTCGGGTCGTCCGTATAGACTTTCTCGATGTTGGACAGGTTGACGATGCGTTTTCCGCCGAAGCGCTCGGCGAGGAGTACCGCGTCGTTGTCGCTGGAAAAGCCTGGTTTCCAGCCTGCGGCGACCAGGACTTGGCCGGAGAAGGCGATGTCCTTGATTGTGGGGTCAGTGACCAAAGGGTCGGTGCACAGATCGGCGAAGATGGTGCGGACCAGTTGCCCGTTGAGGTGGGTGGCGCGGATTCCGATCCAATCCAGGTCGGCGTTGGATTCCCCCCCACGGATTTCTTTGGCGGCGTTCTGCCAGATCCGTGCCGGTGCGCCTCCGCCACAGACCAATATTACCTTCCGCCCGTTGTCTTCACCAAGGTACTCCCTCAGTTGGCGGTTGAATTCCGAAAGAAATTGGGTGTCCACTCCCTGGGGCGCGATGATCGATCCCCCCACGGACAGGACGGTCAGTTCAGTCATGCCTGTTCCCTCCCTATCAGTACCATCCTACCACAGTGAACAGTTTGGTTGAAGCGATTTGGACAAATCCGCGGTATTTGATCCGTACGGTTTCCCGGAACACCATAGAAAGCCATTGCCTGGGCAAGGCGTTGGTGACGGAACCGTACAAGGAGCGGGAGATGGACAATCTGAATTCGGTATTGCTGGAAGGAAACTTGGTAAGGGATCCTGATTTGAGGCGGGTGGGGGATCCGGAGCGGCCTGTCTGTCGGTTTACCATTGGGGTGAACCGGTATCGCAGGGATGACAAGGGGGAAGTCCAGCAGTACACCACCTTCGTGGATATCCAGACGTGGGGCACGTTGGCTGAAAACTGCGGCAAGTATCTGAAAAAGGGGCGTGGTGTCCGCGTGGTAGGGGCGCTGAAGCAGGAAACCTGGACGGGCAAGGAGGATGGCAAACCTCATTATCGTCTGGTCGTTTCGGCAAGTCATGTGGAGTTCCGTCCGGACCAAAAGAAGGCGGACAGTCCGGATGAGATCATCCTGGATGCCGCGGAGAATGAGCCGGAGCCCGAGGAGCAGGAACCGGAAGAACAGGCCCTGTAACAACCGGTCCCATATGTTTGTCATGGCGGAAGCCTGAGAAGAGGATTCCGGGTGTCCGCCTTATAAGATCTTTCTCCGTAGAATGTTTCCTCAGACTTGTTGGATTTCTTGCACGTGCTTTCTCCCAAATCATGCTATCTTATGGGAGAATATGGAAAACAATGGGAGTACCATGAGGAACTTTGACGATAGCCAGCTCAGGAAACGTACATGGGACAACGGGATCATTTCCTTTTTGGTCGCCATCCATGAACAGAAAGGAAGGCAGGAGCTGTACATCAGGCAGAAACCTGTTGAACTGGAGCGTCTGGTTGAGATAGCAAAAATCCAAAGTACGGAAAGCTCGAACAAGATCGAAGGGATCGGAACTTCCAACGCCCGGATGCGGCAACTTGTCGCGGAAAAGACTACACCCCGAACCCGTGACGAGGAGGAAATAGCCGGCTATCGGGATGCGTTGAAGATGATCCATGACAGCTATGCCCACATGCCGGTATCTTCGAATATCATTCTGCAATTGCACCAGATCCTTTTGTCGTATACCAGCAAATCGTATGGTGGCAAGTTCAAGAACATACAGAATTATATCAGCGAGACACTTCCTGATGGTTCGGAAGCAACGAGGTTTACGCCGCTTGCGCCGTTTGAGACACCGGATGCGATAGCCGCAATCTGTACAAGTTACCAACAGGCGATCGAGCAGCAATTTGTGGATCCGCTCATTTTGATTCCCATTTTCATTTGCGATTTTCTCTGTATCCATCCCTTCATTGATGGCAATGGGCGCATGAGCCGTCTGCTCACGACGTTACTGCTCTATCAAAATGGATTCATGGTAGGGAAATATATCAGCCTGGAAAAAAAGATCGAGCTTACCAAGGAAAGCTATTACGAAGTACTGGGACAAATATCCGCGGGTTGGCGTGAGGGGAAGAATGATGATACACCTTTCATCACGTATTTCCTTGGAATTGTCCTGAACAGCTATCGTGACTTCGAAGACAGACTTGGATCGGTAGACCGGAAAAGTACTGCGTATGCTATTGTCCGAAAAGCGGTCAGCGAGAAGGTAGGATTGTTCAGGAAAGCCGAGATCCTGGAATCATGCCCCCGTATCATGAGTTCTTCGGTGGAAGCTGCACTGAAGAAGCTCAAAGACGAAGGATATGTCCTCGTACAGGGGAAAGGGAAGAACACGCGGTACATGCGGAATCCTGACCATCAATAATCTCCCAATTCATAGGTATTTTGGGAGAATCCGTCTTGTCTTGGGAGAAACCAATTCGGAAAGGTATGGGTTTCCTTTGTTCATGGCAGGCTCCACGAGGATGAGGAATGGGCTTCGGTTTTCGGGGGCATGCGAGAAAATCCATGGCCAGAATCCCTTCCGGTGGTGTACACTGCTGGGAGGGAGGATGCGTATGCGGCTGGACGTGGAGAAAATGCTTGGGGAGCTGACGGTTGAGGAAAAGGCGGGGTTGTGTTCCGGAGCGGATACCTGGTTCACCAAGGCGGTGGAGCGGTTGGGTATTCCAGCGGTGATGGTTAGTGACGGTCCCCATGGACTGAGGACGCAGAAAGAGAAGCGGGATGGGCAGTACGTGGGGAGCGTGGAGGCGATCTGCTTCCCCTCCGGTGCCGCGTTGGCCTCCAGTTTCGATCGTTCCGTCACGGAACGTGTCGGTGATGATCTTGGCCAAGAGGCTTCCTCCGAAGGCGTGCATACCGTACTGGGACCTGCCATCAACATCAAGCGCAGTCCCCTCTGCGGCAGGAACTTCGAGTATCTTTCCGAAGACCCGTATCTTGCCGGTGAGTTGGCGTCTTCCTACGTGCAGGGTGTACAGAAACACCAGGTCGGTGTCAGCGTGAAACACTTTGCCGGCAACAACCAGGAAACACGGCGGATGAGCATCAGCGACGTTGTGGATGAACGGACGCTCCGTGAGATCTATCTTTCCGCATTCGAGAAGGTGGTCCGCACGGCGAAGCCCTGGACGCTGATGTGTTCGTACAACCGGATCAACGGAACGTACAGTTCGGAGAATTCCTGGTTGCTTACCGACGTACTGCGGAAAGAATGGGGCTTTGACGGAATCGTCATGTCCGATTGGGGAGCGGTGGATGATCGTGTCGAATCTTTGAAGGCCGGCCTTGAGCTGGAGATGCCATCCAGTCGTGGCGTGACGGACAAGGAAATCGTCCAGGCGGTTTCGGAAGGAAAGCTTCCCATGTCGGTGCTGGATGAAGCGGTACGGCGTCTTTTGGTGTGGATCGACAAGGGCTTGCAGCGCAGGACGGAATCGTATGACAAGGACGAACATCACCAGGACGCCCGGGAGATCGCCGCATCCTGCGCTGTGTTGCTCCAGAACGAGCACCATGCCCTGCCGTTGACGGGTGACCGTGGGGTGCTGTTCGTCGGGCCGTTTGCCCGCACCCCCCGTTATCAGGGTGGAGGATCCAGCCATATCAACAGCCACCTGGTGACCGGGGCGATGGATGTCTGTCCCGACGGAGTGCGGTATCTGCCCGGTATCCAGGATAACGGACAGAAGCGCAGTCCCAAACGGCTGAAGGAAGCGGTGGAGGCAGCGGCCAAGGCACGGGCTGTGGTGATCTTCGCCGGTCTTCCCGAATCGATGGAGTCGGAAGGGTACGACCGCAGCTCACTGGATCTTCCTGACTGTCAGAACGAGTTGATCGACCGTATCGCCACCGTGCAGAAGCGCACCATCGTGGTTCTGTACAACGGAAGTCCCGTAACAATGCCCTGGAAAGGCAAGGTGGCTGCGATTCTTGAGATGTATCTGGGCGGAGAGGCTGTCGGTGAAGCGACTGTCGATCTTCTCTTTGGCTTGGAGAATCCGTCGGGAAGTTGGCGGAGACGTTCCCCCTCCGGCTTGAGGACACCCCTTCGTTCCTGTCGTTCCCCGGCGGTCATCTGGAGGTGGCCTACCAGGAAGGGGTGTTCGTCGGATACCGCTGGTATGACGCCCGCAAGATGGAGGTCCTGTTCCCGTTTGGTCATGGTTTATCCTACACCTCGTTCGCCTATCATGACCTTGAGGTGGAAAAGGAGGGGGATGGCGCGGTGGTTCGCCTCCGGGTGAAGAATACCGGCAGGCGCCAAGGTTCCGAAGTGGTGCAGGTGTACGTTGCTCCTCCCGCCTCCCTGGTGCCTCGTCCGGTGAAGGAGCTGAAAGGGTTCTCCAAGGTGGAGCTCAAACCAGGCGAGGAGAAAGAGGTGAGCATTTCGTTGGATTTTCGCGCGTTCGCCTATTGGGATGGAAAATGGCGCGTCACCAAGGGCGCCTACCGGATTCTGGTTGGATCGTCCAGCAGGGACATCCGCCTTTGTTCCGATCTTTCCCTTGACGGTGATGGACCCGTTTCGTTGGTGGTCGGTCGGACCACGACGGTGCGTGATGTGTTGGAAAGCGATGAGGCGGTACCTGCGTTCCGTGGCATGATGGAGCAGGTGCTCAAGATGGTCGGGAACGAACCAATGTTCCGCGAGACGTTGCTGGGTTCTCCGTTGCACAGCCTGCAGAGTTTCCTCCCGGTCAGTTACCAACAGATTCTTGCCATGTTGGGAAGGAGCGGCGATGCGTGAAGCGATGACCATCCGGCTGCCCGATAAGCAGATCGCCCGGCTTGATGCGCTTGCCGCGCAGACCGGACGGACCAAGACGTTCTTCATCCAGCGTGCCGTGGAGCTGTATCTGGATTCCGTGACAACAGGGTATCAAGGGGATGTCTGGTACCAGGCGGTGATGGATGGGGAAAGACCCTATCGGCAGGTTGGCACAGGGAAGTGGACGGTACTTGCCTGTGATGCGGTCGGGGATGATGCCTTGTTCGGTCAGTTGGCGTCGATGGAGGATGTCCGTGTTGCCGGTCGTATGGTGGATGGGCAGCGGGCTTCGTACTGGTGTTACCAACGGGAAGATCAGCAGGTGCTTGCCGTCGTCGATGCGCATCGACGGTCGGCGCTGATATTGGGCTTGATACCGTTTCCTGCCGTTGATGGTTCGGATTTGGAGAATGATACTCGTAATACAGTGTATCCTGATGGTTTGGACTATCGTCCTGCGTTGGCGTGCGGCGCACGAGTCGCGGTGATCCGCAAGGAGAAGGGGTTGACCCAGCAGGAGTTTGCCCGAATGCTGGGTACCAGTGGAAGCGCCCTGTCGTTCATGGAACGGGGGCGACGGCCGGTCTCTCCGGCGATGGCTTCCCGGATGGCCAAAGCGTTGGGCGTGCCGCTCAAACGAATTCTTCACGGATAGGGTGTTCCCTCTTCCTTTTTTGATCGGTTCGTTTTAGGATGGCAGCCAAGGAGAGCGCGTGATGAGTGAGATTGTCGGAACAATGGACAATTTTGAGAAAGAAGTGTTGCAGTCTCCCGTACCGGTATTGGTCGATTTTTGGGCGACATGGTGCGGGCCGTGCCGGATGATCGCCCCTGCGGTAGCGCAGATGAGCGAGAAATATCAGGGCAAACTTGCCGTGGTGAAGGTGGATGTGGATCAAAACACCGACCTGGCAAGCCAGTACGGGGTGGCGAGCATCCCGACGTTGATGATCTTCAAGGGCGGGGAAATCGTGGACCAGAAGGTTGGTGCCGTTTCCGTCGCCGTTCTGGATTCGTTCGTAAGCCAGCATCTTCAGGGTTGATAGACTTCCTCCCAGTTGGACGCGCCGAATGTGGCGTGTCCTTGGGTGGTGACGTACCAGTCTTCACGTGAATTGGTGTCCTTCGTTCCTTTTCGGTTGCAGGAACGGGTCGCCGTCAGATGGGTGCTGGGGATGGCATCCGTACTTTCTGCTGAGATCCATCCTCCCTTCAGCGCAATTTCCTGGGCATATTCCTTCACCGTCGCGTTCCCCCATCCGTCATGGGTGGTGGTGATGCTGCTGTAGGTGACGGCGTCCATCAGGGCGGCGTCCGAACCGGGGGTCGTCCAGACGGCGATGACGCCGTTGTTTGACGCAAGTCCTGCAAGCTGGGTGCTGTGGTGCGTTTCGGTGGTCGTCCCCTGTTGGAACTGGACGACCAGGTATTCCCCTGCCCAGACTGCAAGGGAAGGAAACACGTACCGGTCCGTTTCATCGGTGATGACGATGCCGCCCATGTTGCCTGACTTGGTCACGTACAGTTCCACACGGTCGGGGTTCTTCTCCGTTCCCTTGGTGGTGAATTCGGAGAGCAACACCGTTGCGGGGTTCTGGTTCTTCCCCCAGAGGCTGGTGGAGAAGCGGGTGCTGTTGCCAGATCTGTCCTTCACTTTTCCCGAGACGGTGACGAATGAGCCTGGGGGAACCATTTCACGGAAGACCAGCGTTACGGCTGTTCCCTGGATGGCGACCTGTTCCAACGGGATGGGGTAGGAAGAGAAGTCACTCCACGAAGCAAGGTCTTCATCGAACAACAGCGTGCCGGAGCGGGTGGAATGCATCATCACCGCGGAGAGTGTCGGGATCTGTCCGTCCATGCCGGAGAGGAGGTCGACCGGTTTGATGTCTTGGTTGCATCCCGAACAGGATGCCAGTATGAGCAGAAGCAATGGGAACAAGGCGTGGCGCATGCCTCAGATACCACCCTTTTGGGTGTTTTGCTTCAATTGACCATGCCCGGAAAACCTTTTACACTTTGCCGCGGAGGCTTCCCCATGCCGAAACTGTGGCAGAAAGATTATGATTTGGATACGTTGATGGAGCGGTTCACCGTAGGGCAGGATTATGTGATCGACCAGCACTTGGTCATCGCCGACGCACTGGCGTCCATGGCCCATGCAAAGACCATCCAGAAGGTTGGATTGCTTACCCAAAAGGAATGTGATGACTTGTTCTCCGGATTGAAGGAAGTGATCGCCCTGCGCAACAAGGACGCGTTTCCCATCCAGCGTTCCGATGAGGACTGCCACACGGCAATCGAGAATTATCTGGTCGCACATTACGGGGAGTGTGGCAAGAAGATCCACAGCGGCCGGAGCCGGAACGACCAGGTGCAGGTAGCCCTGCGGCTTTGGATGCGGGATTTCAGCCTGAAGCTTGCCGAGTCGTCCCTTGCCTTTGCCTCCGAGCTTTTCCGGTTCGCCAAACAGTATGAGTTCGTGCCGATGCCCGGCAGGACCCACATGCAGGTGGCCATGCCCTCGTCCGTAGGTCTTTGGGCGGCATCCTATGCCGAAGCGGTGACGGATGACGCGTCGTTGCTGTTGGATCTGGAAGCGTTGCTGGACCAGTGTCCGCTGGGGGCCGCGGCGAGCTATGGCGTGCCGCTTCCGCTGGACCGCGCCTATACGGCCTCGCTGTTGGGCTTCTCACGGGTACAGAACAACGTGTTGTACGCCGTCTCCAGCAGAGGATCGTTTGAAGGAATGTTGCTGGACCACTGCGAATACCTTGCCTCGACGATCAGCAAGCTGGCTCAGGATCTGATGCTGTTCACCCTTCCGGAGTTGGGATATTTCTCCCTTCCCAAGGAGCTCTGCACCGGTTCCTCCATCATGCCGCAGAAAAAGAATCCCGATGGCCTTGAGTTGGCCCGGAGCAGGGCGGCTGTCGTTGCCGGGGATGCCCAGACGGTGAAGATGATCATCCGTTCGCTTCCTTCCGGATATAACCGGGATTACCAGGACACCAAGCCGCCATTGTTCGATGGCACATCGGTGACTTGGATGCTGGTCTCCATCATGGAGAAGATGATCGGAGGATTGGAGGTTCATCAGGACCGGCTGGAGGCCGGTTGTGTGGCGCCGTTGTACGCCACCGACGCCGTGTTCGCCAAGGTTGCCCAGGGAGAGCCGTTCCGGGACGCCTACCGTGAGGTGGGTTTGGATCTCGGTTCGGTGAAGGAGCCTGCGGACAAGAGCGCCGCGCTTCGGCTTCGCACCAGCTTGGGGACCAGCGGGAATCTTCGGTTGGATGAAGGTCTTTCACGGGTGGCGGAATTGAAAGGAACGATTGATGATCGAGGAAAAACCATCCACCACGCGTATCAGGTGCTGAGCGGCCTGGAGGATATCCAGACGGTACTGCTTTAACCGGTGCTTCTGCGCTGGAGCATCGGGGTGTGCTTCACCGCCTGGTGGTATGCCTCGGCGATGTTGGTGCAATAGTCTCCGATATGCTCCAGGTGACGGATTTTTTCCAGGACAAGCAGTTCCTGCTTGACGTCCGCTTTCCCTTCGGTGAGTTTTTCCTGCGCCGTTTGCCGCAGGCGGTTGCGCCAGTCGTTGATCTGGAATTCGAATTCGTTGGCCTTCTGCATTTCCGCCTTGGTCAGCGTGCGGTCCATACGGTCACGCACGTAGTTGAGGAACGCCTGGACCAGTTCTTCGTAGCCCTTCATTTCTTTGGCGGTCTCTTCGTCGAACGTCCACCCTTGGTGGAACTGCCGTTGGCTGAGGATGATCAAGTTGTAACAACTGTCCGTAACGCTTTCCAACTCGTCCATGACACGGATCAGGCAGTTCAATGAGGATGCGTTGGTCGGTGTCTGGCTGTCCTGGATGCAGTGGACGCAGAAGTCGGAGAGTTGTTCCTGCATCTGGTCGGCGTACTCTTCCTGTTTCTTCATCATGGCCACTTCATTGTCCATGTCGACGTCTTTTGCGTTGAAGACGTTACGGTACCTGCTGAACATGTTGCAGGCCAGGTCGGCCATCTTCTTGATCTCATCACGGATCACCAGCATGTATACTTCCGGGCTGTCGATGAACGTCGTGCCGATGTAGCGGAAGTGGTAGGTCCCTTCGTCGTATTCGGCGGTGTCCGGCACCATCTTCTCGATCATCCGGGCGTACGGTTTGACGAACGGGAAGAAGATGATCGTGTTGAACAGGTTGAACAGCGTATGGAACATCGCGAGGAACGTCGGCAGGGATTCGTTCAGTTCTTTCCCTGTCATCGTGTAGATGTCCCCTGGGGTGAGCGCGTTGCAGATGTGCAGCATCGGACGGAAGAAGATCAGGGTGATGACCGTTCCCAAGACGTTGAACATGATGTGGGCCATTGCGGCCCGTTTTGCGGCGGTACTGGTTCCGATGGATGCCAAAAACGCCGTAATGGTTGTTCCAATGTTGCTGCCCAGGATCAACGCCGCTGCGGTATTGACGCCAAGATACCCGTTGTACGCCATGGTGAGGACCATCACCGTGGTGGCGGAGGAGGATTGGACGATGACGGTGATCAACGTGCCGATCAATACGAAGAGCAGGATGTTCAGGATGTTGCTGCTGTTGAAGCGGGCAAGCCAGCTGAGCACTTCGACATTCCCGGAGAGATCCGGGATGGACGCCTGCATGAAGTGCAGGCCGAGGAACAGGATGCCGAAACCGAGGAAAACGTCCGCTTTTTCCCGTGTCTTTCCCTTTTTGGAGAACAGCATCGGGGCGGAGATGCCGATGGATGCAAGGGCGAGGATGGAGATGTCCATCTTGAACCCCAGAATGGCGACGATCCAGCCGGTGAACGTCGTGCCGATGTTGGCGCCGAAGATCACGCCGATGGACTGGACCAAGGTCATCAGGCCGGCATTGACGAACGAGACCACCATGACGGTGGTCGCGGAAGAACTTTGGATCAATACGGTGATGAAGATACCGGTGAGGACGGCGACGAAACGGTTCTTCGTCATCATCTTCAGAATGTTTTTGAGCTTGTCCCCTGCGGTCTTCTGAAGTCCTTCGGAGAGGAGCTTCATGCCATACAGGAACAGGCCGAGGCTACCCGCCACCGACAGGATCGTCACCAACACCAGCATACCCGATACGTTAGCAAGAAAAAGAACCTGCTGTAAAGCCATTCATGAGAAAAGTGTGAAAAACAACACAAGAATGTCGTTGGTTTGGGGCTCGTCCACGGATTGCCCAAACGGGGGGGGGGGACGCGGGTAGAACGACAGACGAAACGGAAAGAACGATGGTGCAAGAAGCTAGGTATTCCTAACTGGCAAAAGGGAGGTGGATGATGCGAAAGTTGTTGCAACATACCCGTCGCCCCAGGGATGGCGGGGACGTCTGATGCTTGGCATGATGAATCGCGGGCACGCGCCGCTTTCCCGCTGGGGTCTTTCTCTGCTGTCCCCGGACAAGGACGCCCATGTTCTTGATGTGGGCTGTGGGGGTGGGGCGAACATCGCCCGTCTTCTCAGACGCTGTCCGGACGGGGGTGGTGGATGGCTTGGATGCGTCAGCGGAGAGCGTGGCGTACAGCAAAAAGAAGAACCGGCGGGCGTTGGACCGTTGCAGCATCATCCAGGGTGACATCCGTGCATTACCGTATGGGAATGCCACGTATGATCTGGTGACGGCGTTCGAAACCGTGTACTTCTGGCCTGATCTTGAAAAGGGATTCAGGGAAATCTTCCGGGTTCTCAAACCGGGTGGGCAGGCTCTGGTGGTCTGCGAAATGGATGATGCCTCAAACACCTACTGGCCCGGTTTGATCGTTGGGTTGGTGATTCATCGGGGAGAGGAACTCCAGCGGTTGCTGGAGCAGGCGGGATTCGGCACCGCTTGGGATGGATTGCCGTCATCGGAACGAAAGGGACGGTGTGATGCGGGTCTTGGGGTATGGCACCGGCGTCATCGGGGTGCTACAGGGGTGAAATCAGATGCCGGGAGCGGAAGCGCGGGGGATGATCTCCGTTTCCAGATACACTTTGCGTGCCACGTGCCGTTCTTTCAATCGTTCTTCGAGCAGATGAAACGCCTGGGTGGCGAACGCCTGTTTGTCGATGTTGATGCTGGACAATGGCGGGGTGCAGGCTTGGGCGAGGTCAGTATTGTCGATGCTGATGATCGCAACCTGTTCCGGTATCTGGATGTTCATGCTTTTCAGTTTTTCAATGAAGTAGTAGGCGGCGCGGTCACAGTGGCAGATGAAGGCCTGGGGCATTTCCTCGGGCAGGGAAATGTCCAGGATGTAGTTGTCCATCTTGGGATCGTAGTTGTTGATGATCCAATCGTCCTGGAACGGTAATCCTTCCCGACGGACGATCTTCAGATAGCCGTTGATCCGGTCGGCGATGTTGGAGGATTGTTGGTATGAGCCGACGAATCCGATTTTCCGGTATCCTTTCCGTACCAGATATTCGGCCGCTACCGCTCCCACCATGTAGTTGTCGATGACGACACAGTCAACCGCCTCGTCGGTGACGTAGTAGTCGATGACGACGACGGGAATTCCCGTCCGTGCCACGGCGTCCATCGCCGGTTTTGCGATTTCTCCTCCGATGAAGATGCCATCCGCGCCGACCAGTTCGGTGGGAAGGGTACCGGAACTTTCCTGGTCTTTCTCCAGGATCAATACCTGCAGGTCCGTGTCATGGGCGTGGCATAATGTGGCAAGATCGTAGTAGATAACGTGATAGAAAGAATCAGTGGCGAGGAAGAATCGTTTGGGTGTGATGAATACGAATCTTCTGCGCCGTGCCGGGGTTCTGAGGCGTTGTTGTTCGTATCCGAGCTCTTCGGCCACATCACACACGTGTTTGCGCAGTGTGTCCCCTACACCGGGCTGTCCCTTCAGCGCCCGGGATACGGTGATCTTGCTGATGCCAAGTTGTTGGGCGATTTCGGCCAGCGTCGTCTTTTTGTCTGCCATAGGTTCATTCATACCATGTTTTTCAGGGAAAATCCATCAGGAACGTTGTTTTGTGAAGAAAGAACGTTACAGGGATAGATTTGATAATTGTGAATAAACATTTTAATTTATGAATTATTATCTAATAGCTTTGTATGTGAATAGAAATAGAGTGGAAGCAGGTGTAAATATTACGTTACATAAATAATATTGACATATAAGTAAAGTGCATTACAATCTAAATGTAACGTATATCCAACTGTCTGGAAACAGTTGGCCAAGGAGGTATATATGAGGAAAGGTATGATTGCGCTGTGCGCCCTGTTGGCTGCGTCGGCGCTGGTGTTTGCATCAGGAGCAAACGAGCAATCCAAGCCGTCGACGATAGATGTGACGTTCTGGACGGCTCCCAACCAAGGACAGTTCAACTTCTGGGACGCGAAGATCCAGGAGTTCAATGCCGCGGGTGTGCAGCTGGATGGCAAGACCATCAAGGTGACGGCGCAGATGATGCCGGAGACCCCTTCATCCGAAGCAGGAATCCAGAACGCGCTGGCGACCAACACCGCTCCGGTGGTTTCCGAGAACATCAACCGCGGGTTTGCCGCGACGCTTGCCCAATCCGGACGTGTCTACGACCTGCAGGATGAGCAGTTCTTCAAGGACATCATCGCCGCACGCCATATGGAAAACATCATTTCCGGTTGGCAGATTGATGGCAAGCAGTATGTGATCCCCATTTTCGCCAATCCGATGGGATATCATTGGAACTCCAAGGCGCTTCGCGCGTTGGGCTTCTCCGACCGGGTACCCCAGACGCTGGATGACATCAAGTTGTTGGTGAAGAACTTCCGTGCGCTGAAGGATACCAAGATGAAGGAGATCGGGGTGACGCATACGTTCCAGCGCTCCCAGTTGCTCCGCCCGGATCTGTGGTGGGAACGCTGGTTTGACTTCGAGATGCAGTACGACGCGTTCTCCCAAGGCAAACCGATGGTGGTATCTGGCAAACTGGTGATGGATCCCTCCATCACAAAGGACGTCTTGGAATTCATCGGACTGTTCGGGGATACGATGCAGACGGCTGAGGACAATACGGCGTTTGAGAAGGAAGTGGTTCCCGCCGTCTTCCAGATTTCCGCTCCGTGGGATGTGCCCAAGTATGAGGCGGCCGGTAAGGTGTATGGGATTGATGGGGATTATGTGTTCGGACCCGCGATCGTCAAACAGCAGGGAGATGTCCCCTACACGTTCGCTGATTCCAAAGGGTTGGTGTTCTACAAAGGCGGCAACGTGACGGAAGAGCAGCATCGCGCCGCGGTCACGTTCATCTCTTGGGTGTGGGGCAAGGAGAACAACGCCCAGACGGACCTTGACTGGTACAAGACGACCGGAATGCTCCCGGTACGCGGAGACACGATGGACAATCCCGTCCTTGCCCAGTACATCGGCCAGAAGCAGGTGTTGCAGGATGAGGCGGAGATGGTGAAGAACTCCATTCCGGCGATGGCGGATGCCCATATTTCCGAAATCCTCACCGCAATGGGAGAAGGCGGCCTTTCCCAATACGTTTCCGATTCCACCAAGAACACGTCGCTTGTTCCCCTGGATGCCACAACGTACGTACAGGGTATGATGGAAGCGATGAAAACGGCGGGATCGCTGCAATGATCGATTGGTCCCGGGAGGTTCCCGCATGAAAACAGACAGACAGTCCAGCAGGACGGGATGGCTCTTTTCCGTTCCGTTTCTTCTCAATCTCTTCGTGCTGTTTGCCATACCGCTCGTCTGGGCGGTATGGTTGGCGGGAACTGACTGGAACCTGATGTCCCTTTCCTGGAATTGGGTGGGGCTTGCCAATCTCAAGACGGCGCTGCGTGACGCGAATGTGCACAAGGTGTTTGTCAACGGATTGAAGTACCTGGTGGCCATCGTGCCGTTGGTTTGTGTCATCGGCATGCTGGTCGCCGAGGTGCTGCATCATCTCCCATCCCAGGTAAAAGGGATCTTCTCCGTGATTTTCTTCATCCCGTATCTGACCAGTGGCGTCGCCACCAGTGTGTTTGTCCGCTATTTCCTGAGTTACAGTTCTTCGTTGAACGTCTGGCTCCGTACGCGGTTCGGACTGACGGTCCAATGGTTCACTAATCCTCATACCGCCTTCTGGGTGATCGTTTTCATCATCGTCTGGAAGGTGTCCGGCTATTACGCGTTGTTCCTGTTCTCCTCGTTGGAGTCGATCCCGCCTGAGATTGGAGAGGCTGCGGAGATTGATGGAGCCACAGGATTGAAACGGTTTTTCAAGGTGACACTTCCCATGATTGCTTCATCGATGCAGAGCGTCATCATGCTGGCGACCGGTCTGGTGTACAGCATCTTCAGCGAACCATATTTGCTCACCGGGGGAGGACCGCAGAAGGCGACGCTCTCCTGGCAGTTGCTCCTGTATAACACGTCATTCGTCGGTTTCCGCTCCGGCTATGGTGCGATGATCGCCATTCTTCTGGGACTGTGTATTTTTGTGACGCTTCGGATTGTGGTTGGCGTGACCAACCGGTTCGTTGATGTGGAGAGGTAAAGATGGCACGAAAGAAAACAAAAACGAAATGGGTGGCGTTGGTCATTGCGCTTCTCTTGGCGTTTGTGGCGCTATTTCCCTACTACTACATGGTGATGCAGTCGCTGACTCCTTGGAAGCAGGTCGACGCATCCGTATTGCCTTCCGGGTTCACCATGGACAGTTATCGCTATCTGATGACCAACGGTGGCAGTGGGAACCGGATGATGTGGTTGCGGGCCATGGCCAACTCCTTGCTTGTCAGCATCGTCTCCACCTGTTTTTCCGTGGCGACCGGTCTTTTGACCGCCTACGCCATGACGAAGATCCGTTTTGCCGCTGCCCATGCGTTGTATGAGATCCTGTTGTTCCAGATGTTCTTCCCGACCATCATCCTGTTGGTTCCGCAGTACATGTTGCTGAAACCATTGGTCAATACATATGCCGGAATGATCATCCCGTACATCGTTTCCCTGTGGGCCGTCCTGATGTACTACAATTACTTCCGTACGCTTGCTTCCGACATGTTCGAGTCGGCCAGGATTGATGGAGCGAGCGAACTGCGCATCGCCTTTTCCATTGCGTTTCCTGTCTGTCGTTCCTTGTCCGTGATCGTCTTCCTTTCCGTATTCCTAGGGCGTTGGTCGGAACTGATGTGGGATATGCTGATGGCCCCGGATGTGAAGATGCAGACGCTGAACGTGTTGATGACCACCCAGTTCAAGCCCATGGGCAACCTGCCCGGGCCGATGTATGCCGCTTCGGTGATTCTGACCACTCCTGTGGTTGTCTTGTTCCTGATCTTCTCCCGCAATTTCAAGGAGGGGATCGCCATGCAGTTTAAATAAAAGAGGTCTGTCCATGTGTGTGATGCGAATGAAGGAAAATCCCTTGCTTGTCTGTGCCGACGTGAAGCCGTCCCGCCCCGATTTTACCGTGGTCGGGGTGTTCAACTGCGGTGGGGTACGTACGGAAGAAGGGGTGACGTTGGTCTGCAGAGTCGCCGAGATGTGCTCTGACCGTGGGGATGGTGTCATCCGGATCCCCCATGTCGAAACGGGTGGTACAATTGGCGCAATGGAGTTCAACCGGAGCGACCCGCGCTATGATTTTACCGATCCACGGGCAATCGTGGAACGGGATGGAAGACGGGTGGCGGCCCTTTCCAGCATGTCCAGTTTGCGCAGGGCGTTTGCGCCGGATGGTGTCCATTTCGTCTGCGATGATACGCCGTTGTTCCCGTTGGATCCCCGAAGCGAGGAATGGGGTGCCGAGGATCCCAGGATCACACGGCTTGAGGATGGGCAGTACGCCATGACCTATTCGTCGGTGAGCCGTAACGGAGTGGGGGTGTCGCTTGCATTGAGTGACGATTTGGTCACCTGGAACCGCCAAGGGATGATCCTCCCGCCGGCAAACAAGGATACGGTGATTTTCCCCAAGAAGATTGATGGAACGTGGTGGATGCTTCACCGCCCGATCCTGGATGGTTTGGGCGCTTCGGACATCTGGATCGCCTCATCTTCCGACCTGGTCCACTGGGGTGGCCACCAACATCTTGCCGGATGCCGTACCGGACAGCCGTGGGAGATGCGGAAGATCGGGGCGGGGGCGCACCCGATGGAGGTGGATGCCGGTTGGCTGGTGCTGTACCACGGGGTGGATGAGAAGGAGCACTACCGGGTTGGGGCGTTGCTGTTGGATAAACAGGATCCGAGGAGCGTGTTGGCCCGTACTCCACAACCCATCTTCCAGCCGGAAGAACCCTATGAGCGCAATGGATTCTTCTCCAACACCGTTTTTCCCTGCGCGGCATGGATTGAAGGTGACGAGGTGGTGACGTACTACGGCGGAGCAGACAGCTGTGTCTGTGGTGCCCGCCTGTCGCTTTCCGATATCATGGATTCGTTGGTGTATGGGAGGCGCGCGCTGTGACGTACCGCGTCGCTTCGTTGCTTTCCGCCCACCGTGCATCCTCGGAGATCTCCTCCATCCAGAGGATGCACGTGCAGGGGCTGGATGGTGCGGATGCGTACAATCCCGCCCGTCCGTTGCTAATCGGGGGAAAATGTCTGTTGCCGGTCCGCGTGGAGCCTCGTTCGAGCGAAGATTCCCACGTTCGGTTTCTTGCCAGGCAAACGGATGGCAGTTGGAAGGTGGCGGATGATCTTCCTGCCTTCCGGTTGCAGGACCCGTTCTGGTGCCGGATCGGAGAAAAACTGGTGTTCGGTGGCGTCCATGTGGACTTCTCTCCGTCCGGAACGGTACTGGGATGGCGGACAGACTTTTTGATTGGTCGGACGATCACCACGTTGAAGCTCTGGTTCTCCGGTCCGAAAGGAATGAAGGATATCCGGCTTTGCCCGTTGCCTGAGGGACGTGTGGCGGTGTTCTCCCGTCCGCAAGGCGCGGTGGGGGGCCGGGGGCAGATCGGGTTCACCGTCGCTCCCTCGTTGGATGCGGTTCCTGAGACGATTTCCCAGGCTCCGCTTCTTGGGCTGTTTGATCCGGATGAGTGGGGTGGCGTCAACCAGGCGGTGTTGCTGAAAGATGGGACGATCGGGGTGCTGGGGCATATCGCGTGCTTCTCTCCGGATGGAGCCCGGCACTACTATCCCATGGCTTTTACGTTGGCCCCCCGCAGTGCTTCCTTGGTCGTCGAACCTCGGATCCTCATCGAGCGGAGAGAGTTGCTTCCTGGACCTGCCAAGCGTCCGGATCTTGCGGATGTGTTGTTCCCCGGAGGGATGGAGAACGCAGGTTCCCGGATCCGGCTGTACCTTGGGGTAAGTGATGTGGATATCCAGACGGCACTGGTGCCGGATCCTTTCGCCTGACCTCTTCTTCACTCCTCTAGACATTCTTTGGGAGGTGGGGTATGCTTGGTGATAGCGCCTTTGTTCTTATAGTGAACGTAAACCTCTACGGAGAAATAAGATAAATGAGTATCATTAAGCCCCATAAACTTGGTGTCATCGCCGGCCCCGGCAGTGAGTATTTCACCGGAAAGGTGGTAAAGCACCTGCGCCGCTTGTATCTGGAGCGGTATGAGAAGCTTTCCGCCGCGCTGGCGCGCCGCCATGGCATGACGGAGGAGGAGATCCTCAAGACGGTCACCCTGATGGATGACCTGAACAGCAAGAGCATCCCCAAATCCAAGTGCCCGACGACATTCCAGGTTCCCGATTTTACCGTCAAGGTGAAGTACACCAAGTTCGCCAATGGGGAGGAGAAGGCGGAGATTCTGGATCCGGTCAGAGGACTGAGGGTCTACATCATCTACGATATGGCCAACGAGGAACCGATCCAGGTGGCGGGGTGTGACCAACCGGTCAAGCTCTCCGTCAACGATCATCTGATGTTCCTGTTCACTACGGTCAATGCCGTGCAGTTGGCCGGCGCTGATTCCATCACGTTGGTGCTTCCCACCTATCCGTACGCCCGCCAGCACAAGAAGGCGTCACGCGAGGCGTTGACGGCCAGCATGTTCGGCCATATGTGCGAGATGCTCGGTGTGGAGCGGATCATCACGCTGGACATCCACAGCAGGGAGATCGAGAACAGTTTCACCCATCTGAAGCTGGAGAACCTCCACGGTTCGTACCAGACGTTGATCGCCCTGCACAAGATCATCGATTTCAACGACCCCGACCTGGTGGTCGTCTCTCCGGATACCGGAGCCGTTTCCCGCAACAAGTTCTACGCCCAGGCGTTGCATCGCCCATTGGCCATGCTGTACAAGGAGCGGGATTATTCCGTCGTCTCCACCAGCGCAAAGACGAGCAACATCAAGAGCATCAACCTGCTAGGGGATGTGCGTGGCAAGACGGTGCTGATGGCCGACGACATGATCGCCACCGGTGGCACGATGCTGCTGGCCATGCGCGAGCTGAAGAACCTTGGGGCGAAGAAGATCATCTGTATGATCAGCCTGCCGTTCTTCAACGCCGGCGCGGTGGATACGTTCGACCAGGCGTACAAGGAAGGGGTGTTCTACCGGATCATCGGGACCAACGCCGTCTACCATGGACACGACCTCCTGGACAAGGAGTGGTACGTGCAGGCGGACATCACCGAATTGTTCGCCCGGATCATCAGCCGTCTGCACCATGGCCGGTCGATCAGTCCGTTGCTGGACAACCGTAAATTCATTCAGATTCTCATTGATAACAGCCAACAGGGAACCGCCCCGGCCGCTGATGAGGCAGCGAGCGCTACGAACCCGGATCACGCTGAGTGATCGGCATGATCCGGGTCATTCCACTTCATGGACCACGTCGTTGACGTACGGCCCATGATGCTTTTTCCTATGCGGATTTCAGGAGTGTAGCGTTATGCAAATGTCTCGTCGTATTACTGGTTTCCAATGTTCCCCCATCAGAAGGTTGTCCCCATATGCCAGGCTGGCCGAGCTGGAGGGAAAGCACGTCTATCATTTGAATATCGGACAGCCCGATATCAAGACCCCGCCCCAGGTGCTGGACGCCATCCACGGCTACAGCGAACAGACCATCGCCTATGGCGCCAGTGAAGGGTTGGAGGCGTTGCGGGAGGGACTTCCCAAGTATTACGCCAAATACGGCCTTTCCGTGGAGCCGGATGATATTTTGATCACCACCGGTGGTTCGGAAGCCATCCAGTTCGCCTTCATGACGCTGTGTGATCCGTACGACGAGGTGATCATCCCCGAGCCGTACTACACCAACGTCGATTCGTTCGCCAAGGTCGCCATGGTCAACCTGGTGCCGGTGACCAGCAAGTTTGAGGACGGGTTCGCCCTGCCTCCGATCAGCGAGTTCGCCAAGAAGATCACCCGCAAGACAGGGGCGATTCTGCTTTGCTCCCCCAACAACCCCACCGGGCACGTGTATACCAGGAATGAGTTGCTGGCGTTGCTCAAGCTGGTCAAGGAGCACGACATCTTCCTGATCGTCGATGAGGTGTACCGGGAGTTCTGTTACGATGGCAAACAGTTCACCTCGATCCTCAGCTTCCCGGAGTATGCCGACCGGGTGATCTGCATCGACAGTTTCTCCAAGCGCTACAGCATGTGCGGTTCCCGGATCGGAGCATTGGTTTCCAAGAACCGTGAGGTGCTGGAGTCTGCGTTGAAGCTTTCCCAGGCGCGGCTTTGCCCGCCGGATATCGAGCAGGTCGCAGCCTTGGCCGCGTTGGATACGGATGATTCCTACATCGCCGAGGTACGTGCCGAATATCAGCTTCGCCGGGATATTCTGGTAGAGGGGTTGAACAAGATCGAGAACGTCAAGTGCCAGTGTCCCAAAGGCGCGTTCTACCTGGTCGCCGAACTTCCGGTGGACGACGCGGAGAAGTTCTCCATCTTCATGCTGAAGGATTTCTCGTTGGATGGGGAGACGGTGATGCTTGCTCCGTGCGAGGATTTCTACGTGACCAAGGGGATCGGTCGCAGGCAGGTGCGCCTTGCCTATGTGATCAACCCGGAGGCGCTCGTCATTCCCTCAGATGTCTGGATGCTGGGTTGAAAGCATACCGCAAGAACGTGATGAAGGTTGACGCATGATCGAAGGTCCCCGGGACATGAAGGCGGCAGGGCACCTTTCCGCCCTGTTCACCGTCTTCGTGTGGGGGGTGACGTTCGTTTCTTCGAAGGTGCTTCTTGATATCCTCACTCCGGAACAGCTGTTGTTCGGCCGGATGTTCGTCGGATACCTGGCCCTTGTGGGTCGTCCAGCCGCATCGGATGCGGCTGAAGGATTCCAAGGACATCTGGCTGTTCATCGGAGCGGGATCGCTCGGGGTGTTCCTGTACTATTTTCTGGAAAACACCGCGTTGACGTTCAGCTACGCAAGCAACGTCGGGGTGATCGTCAGCATCGCGCCGGTATTCACCGTGCTCTGTTGTTCCGTGGCGTTCCACCAACCGTTGAAGAAGCAGTACTTCATCGGATTCGTCGTGGCAATCGCCGGCATCGCGTTGATCTCATTCAACGAATCCACCAATCTGAAGCTCAACCCCCTGGGGGATATCCTTGCCCTTGGCGCCGCCGCGACGTGGGGCGGCTATTCCGTCTTCGCCCGGAAGATCACGGAGAAGGGATACGCCGTCATCCCTGCCACCCGCCTGATGTTCCTTCCCGGCCTGGTGTTGATTCTTCTGGCCAATTTGATCCATCCCGCGCCCCTGCAGACGGCCCAGCTGTTCAGCTGGCCGTACCTGAAGCACCTGCTGTTTCTGGGTGTGGTGGCCTCCGGCATGTGCTTCGTCACCTGGAACTATTCCCTTCTGGCGTTGGGGGCGATTACGGGATCGTTCTATATTTACCTCTGTCCGGTGATCACCATGGTATGCTCGGCCATCTGGCTTGGTGAGGTGATCACCCCGCTGGCCATCTGGGGTACCGTCCTGACGTTGTTGGGGCTGGCGGTCAGCGAGGTGAGGTTGCCATTCCGTAAGCGGACAGTACACACCGCATCTTGATCACCTTCATTAAAAATTGCGCCATGCCTATTTCGGTGGTAAACT
>JAKVPA010000013.1 GCA_022482495.1 Sphaerochaeta sp.
CACGCGCTCTAACCACCTGAGCTACAGTCCCCTTGACAGTCTATAAGAGAAGAGAAGAAAAGTTTTGTGGAAACCTGAGGAATTGCCGGACTCTCACCGGCTGTACTACGTACGTCAGTCTCCGCCTTCGGGTGTGAGGCCCTCCGGCGCCCTTTCTTTCCAGAAAGGAGGTGATCCAGCCGCACCTTCCGGTACGGCTACCTTGTTACGACTTCACCCCCCTCACCGGACACACCTTCGGAACCGGCCCCCTTGCGGTTGGCCAGGCGACTTCGGGTGCCCCCGACTCGGATGGTGTGACGGGCGGTGTGTACAAGGCCCGGGAACGTATTCACCGCGCCATGCTGATGCGCGATTACTAGCGATTCCAACTTCGTGGGGTCGGGTTGCAGACCCCAGTCCGTACTGTGACCGGCTTTCTGCGGTTCGCTCGGCCTTTTGGCTCCGCTGCGCTCTGTACCGGCCATTGTAGCACGTGTGTGGCCCAGGACATAAGGGCCGTGATGACTTGACGTCGTCCCCGCCTTCCTCCGGCTTGTCGCCGGCGGTCCCGCCAGAGTGCCCAGCTTTCCTGGTGGCAACTGGCGGCAGGGGTTGCGCTCGTTGCGGGACTTAACCCAACACTTCACAGCACGAGCTGACGACAGCCATGCAGCACCTGTGCGCCGGCCCCGAAGGGCGGAGGCCTCGCAGCCCCCTCCCGGCGCATGTCAAGCCCTGGTAAGGTTCCTCGCGTATCATCGAATTAAACCACATGCTCCACCGCTTGTGCGGGCCCCCGTCAATTCCTTTGAGTTTCACCCTTGCGGGCATACTCCCCAGGCGGTGCACTTACTGCGTTCGCTCCGGTACCGGGGGTCAGCCCCCCGCCACCTGGTGCACATCGTTTACTGTGCGGACTACCAGGGTATCTAAACCTGTTCGCTCCCCGCACCTTCGCGCCTCAGCGTCAGTCCATGGCCCGGCCCACGCCTTCGCCATTGGTGTTCTTCCCGATATCTACAGATTTCACCCCTACACCGGGAATTCCTGAACCGCTTCCTGGACTCCAGCCGCGGAGTCCCCGGCGACCCCCACAGGTTGGGCCTGTGGATTTCACGCCGGGCTCCCGCAGCCGCCTGCGCGCCCTTTACGCCCAATGATTCCGAACAACGCTCGCCCCCTACGTGTTACCGCGGCTGCTGGCACGTAGTTAGCCGGGGCTTATTCCCGTGGTCACGTCACCCCGCACCCATTCCCTGGCACGGCTCTTCACCCCACGGAAAAGGACTTTACAACCTCACGGCCTCCATCGTCCACGCGGCGTCGCTCCGTCAGGCTTTCGCCCATTGCGGAAGATCCTTAGCTGCTGCCTCCCGTAGGAGTCTGGGCCGTTCTCAGTCCCAATGTGGCCGTCCACCCTCTCAGGCCGGCTACCCGTCGTCGCCACGGTGGGCCTTCACCCCGCCGTCTAGCTGATGGGACGCAGACCCGTCCCCCGGCGCCGCCGCAGCGGCTTTCCCCCGGAGCGCCTTCGCTCCCCGGGTCGTATCCGGTATTATCCGCAGTTTCCCGCGGCTATCCCCGTCCGGAGGGTCGGTTGTCCACGCGTTACTCACCCGTCCGCCGCTCTCGCCGCATCGCTGCGGCTGCCGCCCGACTTGCATGCTTAAGACGCGCCGCCAGCGTTCGTTCTGAGCCAGGATCGAACTCTCCGTCATTGAAACCCGGCGCAGCCCTCGCGGGCACGCCGGAAATCTCTGCTTCAAATCCTCCCCAGTCCCTCAAACAAACACCAACGTTCTCTACTCGATCCCGTTTTCTGTTCGTATCTGAATTGACAAGGAAGCCCTCAAGCTTCCACATCACCAACTGGACCAACGACCTTTCGGCAATCGTCCAGTCAATTTTTTACTTCTCTTCTCTTCACTTATAAACTGTCAAAAACCCATCGCTCATCAACTTGGTTTTTTGAGCGTGCCCAAATAACATAGCCAAAACTCTTGAAACATGTCAAGGGGGAATTCTTCTTTTTTTTCTTATCTCTGGCGGCTTACAGCGCCCAAAGCTCGGCTTTCGTCGTGGAGATGGCGCAGGCGCCCCCATCCAACGCCCGGAGAATGTCCGTTTTGTTCCGGATCAACCCTCCTGCGACCAATGGCACATCCGTCATCTCATGAAGCTCATGGATAATGGTTGTAGCCACACCGGGCATGATTTCCAGAAAATCGGGCCGGCAGGTGGCAAGGTGCTGGGTGACAGTGGCGAACGCCATGCTGTCGATCATGAAGGTGCGCTCTCCTGCGATCAAGCCCAGTTCCTTTGCCCTCCGGACCATTTGCTGCTTGGTGCTGATGATTCCATCCGCCTTGGTGTGGCGGCGGATGAATTCCGCCCCGACCGGATCCTTGCCGGCCAGCCCCGCCACCAGATCTGTGTGGACGATGGCGATCTTCCCCCGAGCCTTGACCTGGTCCACGATGGCGTCAATCGTGCAGATCGAGCCGTACAGGATGAACACCATCATGCACTCGCTTTCCAGCGCTTTCTGCAGAAGCTCTTCGGATTTCACCGCCGCGATGATCGGCGACTGTTCGAACAGATCCTTGATGCCACGCACATCCATGCTTAGGTTCCGCCTTTATCCACCCAACTTTCCCGTTGCGGGAGCACGGAGACATGGCTTTTGTCATCCAACCGGACCCGAACGGTTCCATTGTACAACGTATGGTAGAATGTAGCTCCATACTTCACGTAATCACGATACACGTCCATGCTTCCCATGACATCGTTCATCGCCACGACCACCTGGGGATGCACCGTTTTGATCCACTTGCGTTGGTTGGACGTATCGATCCCATGATGGTTCGCCTTGGCTACAACGCTCTTCAACGCATCCCCATAGAGATCCAACACCTCGCGTTCCGCAGAGCGGTAAAGATCCCCGCAGAGCAACACGGTGCTCGTCCCATATGTCAGACGCAACGCAATGGAATGGTCATTGATGAACTGGGTGGCGTTCATGGGATATCCCTTCGGATAGGATATCTTTTCTCCCTCAGGCCACAGCACCTCAACCTTCACCGCATCACCCAGCATGAACGAATCCCCTTTCGCCACTACCTGGACCGGGAGATTGTGCGTCTTGATCGCAGCATCGAACGCCCGGGTGTACTGGGTATCGTACGCCAACGCGGACCGATACACCGTTCCGATTTCATACGTGTCAGCCACCTCAGGGAACGCACCCAGATGATCAATATGCGGATGGGTGTTGAGGAAGATGTCAATCCGCTTCAAGCCCAGCGCGTCCATCACCCGGCGTACATCCTTACCCGAATCAGGATGGCCGCAATCGACCATCATCACCTTCCCATCCGGACTGATGATGATGGTGCAATCCCCGCTCTTGTCCTTGCTGCCTTCCGGAACATCCAGATCCACGAAGTACAATGTGAGGTTTCCCGCATTCGACGAGCGGTCCACCACCTCGGCGAATTGGTCAGCACGGTCCGCGGCGAACAGGGAGAACGCCGCCACCAGCATGAGAAGGATCGCAACAACCTTCCGTTTCATTTCGCTCCATCCAGATACTGTCGGCACACCGTGCAGTAGTTGGAAATCACCCCGTCAACACCCCAGGCTGCAAGTTGTTCAAGCGGCCCCATGGCGTCAACCGTCCATACATTCATCTTTACGTGATGGGCCTTCAACTCAGCCACCGCTGCATCAGTGAGCGCCTCATAACTAGGATGATAGTACTCAAATCCATATTTCTCACAGTAATAGCCCGCATTGACGATCCCCTGTTTGCCAATCAGAGCGCCGACGGGAATCTGTGGCGCGAGCCGCTTCGTCTCCACCAACGAAAGATGGTTGAACGACGAGAACATCACCCGGTCCATCAATCCATATTTGTCCAAAATCCCGATGGTCTTCCGCTCAATCTCCGGGTAGTAGACCAATCCGGTCTTCAGCTCGATGTTGGTGGTGATGTGGGCATGGGACGCCCATTCACAGTATTCCTCAAACGAAGGGATGTGCTGGACGGGATAGTCACCCGGCCGGATCCGGGAAGCATCCAGCTTTTCCAGCTCTTTGAACGTATATTCCCGAACCGGTCCGGTTCCATCCGTCGTCCGATCAACCTGCTCGTCATGAATGACGACGACCGTACCGTCCTTGGTCAATTGGACATCCAGTTCGATCTCATCGGCTTTGGCCTCTTCCGCCATCCGGAACGCCACCATGGTATTCTCCGGATATTTCCCACTATATCCACGATGTGCAACGACGTGCATCTGACTGCCTCCTCATTTCATTGCAGCTTTACTGTACCCGGAAAGCATGTACTTTTGGAATATGAAAAACAAGATTACCACCGGGAGGATCGCCATGACCGCGCCCGCCATGATCTCATGATTGTTCATCGTCCCCTGGCCGGCAAACGTCTCCCGCAACTTGGCCAATCCGACCGTAAGCACACGATGGGATTCCTCTTTGGCGATGATTTTCGGCCAGAAATAGCTGTTCCAACCGGAAGTGAAGGTGACCAACGTGACGGTGAACAACGTCGAGCTGCACATCGGCACCAAAATCTTGGTGATGATCCCCACCTTCCCAACCCGTCGATCTTCGCCGCATCGATGTAACTGTCATCAATAGAGAGGAATGTCTGCCGAAGCATGAAGATGTAGTATGGACTGACCGCTTCCGGAAGGATCAATCCCAGATAGGTGTCTGTCAGCCCCCAATGGGCGAACATCACGTAGATGGGGATGAACGTCACCTGCAACGGAATCATCAGGGCTCCGAGCACCACCAAGAACAATGTGTTCTTTCCCCGGAAATTTCCTTTGGAGAAGCCATATGCCGCGAACACCCCGGTGACGATCTGGCAGACCAAAATACCTGCGGTCATGATGATCGTATTCATGTAATACTTTGCGAACTTCACTTTCCGAAGCACGTTGGCATAATTCTCAAAATGGAATTCCTTCGGCCAGAACGTCGGCTTGAGAAGCAACACCTCATCCTGGCTTTTCACGGAAGTGATCAGCATCCAGTAAATCGGAAAAAACGCGATCACCGTGACGGCAATGGCCAACAACCACTGCACCACGCTGATGATCCGTTTTCTTCGTACCGCACGCTCGTTCCGTTCTGTCATGGTCAATGATGAATTACGCATCTTTCTTTCCTCACGTATCATAGTTCACCCTGCCATTGGAAAGCTTCATCGTGGAAGCGGTGATGATAAGGAGCAGGGCAAAGAATGCCAACGCCATGACGGCGGCACGATCCATGCGGAAATCCTCCATCGCATAGGAATAAATCTGGTAGACGAACACTTCCGTCGACCGGTTCGGCCCGCCGCCGGTCAGAATATCCACGCTCTGGAACACCTTCATCGAGGAGATGAACGTGGTGACGAACAGGAACAACGTCGTCGGACTGAGCATGGGGAGGGTGATGTGTCGGAGTTTCACCCAATAGGACGCCCCATCAAGATCTGCTGCTTCGTAATAGTCCGATGGGATGCTCCGCATCGCTGCAAGATAGACGATCATCCCGTATCCGATGGCCCGCCAGCCGGTCAGCATCAGCACGGAAATCATCGCCCACCCCGGCTTTCCCAGCCAATCGATCCGTTTCCCGCCAAGTCGACTAATGAAGTAGTTCAACACCCCGTTGTCCGTATTGAGAATCCACAGGAAAATGACGGCCGCCGAGCTCATGGCGACATACTTCGGCATGAACACGATGGCACGAAGCGCCCCGAAGCCACGATGCATCGTGTTGAAGATCAACGCCAGCAGCAATCCTCCGAGCAAGGTAATTGCAAGTTCTCCACCGGAATAGATGAACGTCACTTTCAGGGAATTGAGCAGATATTTTTTCCCTGACCCGTTGAACAACCATTTCCAATTCTTGAGACCTACATACTCGTAATGATCGTTCAGCAGGTTCCAGTTGGTGAAACTGATCTGTATCAGCTTCACAATGGGAAAATAGGTGAACAACAGAATCAAAACCAGCGCTGGTACCGTGCACCCGAAATCCTGCAGATGGTCAAGCGTGCGCGGTTTGATGCCTTTGAACGCCATGAAACGATGCCTCCTCATATCCAATGAGGGCACCAGAACGGTGCCCTCATATTGATCTTCAAACCTAATCTTCCAGAACCTCGTTGATCTCCTCAGCCATCTGAGGAATCCCTTTGTTGATGTCCTGGCCATTGTTGTAGAACTCGGAAAGATAATTCATCCAAATCTTGGCCAACTGGTTCCAGTTTTTGTTCTGGATACGGGGATAAATGTTGTCAAGGTTGTCGAAAATCGCCTTGAACGCCGGTTTCCTGGCAAGGAAATCCTTCCCTTCCTGCGTCTCAAGCACCGACTTGCGGGTCGGCATGTATCCGGTCCCTTCCGCCCACTTCATGTTGATGTCCTTGCTGCACAGATAGGAAAGGAACTGCCAAGCAGCATTCTTTGTCTGCTGGTCGTTCTTCGCCGGAATCAAGAGTACGCATCCGCCGATCTCCTGCTTCCGGGTATCCGTCGCAGGCAACCAAGCCATTCCAACCTCAAAGTCCTTACACTTGTCCACATAGGTGTTGTACAGGCTGGTGGTGTGAATGACGGAGAACGCTTTCTTGTCGATGAACGTCTGCCGCATGATGGAAGAGGCGTCCTTGCCCACGGCGAAATAGGCATATCCGTTGTTGATCCAGTCCCCGATCGCCTTGGTGGTCTCAACAGACGCTTTTCCATCAAGATCGGTGGAAATTCCATCAGGATTGACGATGTTCACGCCATTGTTCAGGAAGAATGTCTCGAAATACCACTGATCCCATCCAGGGATGATCGTCCCCCACACCTTCGTCGTGCCATCCGCATTGAACTCGGACACCTTGGCGAGGAACTCCTTCATATCCTTGAACTGTGTGGGGATCTCCACGCCTTTGGCCTTGGCCATGTCCTTGTTGTAATACAAGATCTGAGTAGAGATGAGGAACGGCAGGGAAACCTGCTTGCCATCATACGCCGCGGCTTGAATCATGCCTTCTCCGAAATCATGAATATCAAAACCGGTCGCCTGGATGTACGGAGTGAGATCCTCACACAAACCGGAAGCGCCATACTGGGCGACGTACGGCGTGTTTGCGACGACCAGCGCGGGAAGTCCGGTACCCGCAACCTGTGCGGCTACCAACGTCTCGTTCACCGTGGAATAACTGCCGATGTATTCGGCCTTCACCTTGATCTTGTCCTGGCTGTTGTTGAAATCGTTGACGATCTCATCCACCAGACCGGAATACTGGTTCTCCAACGCATGCCACCACGTTATCTCAATCGGAGCTGTTACGGCGTATTTTGACGGATCAATTTTCGGAGTCTCGGTCGTTACCGGAACACTCTGCGTTGCTGGAGCCTCCTTTGCCCCCCCTGCGAATACACCGGAGACGCACCACAGCGTCACAAAAAGGGCACATAAAAGCCCACTCCCCCTCTTTTTCATAGCTTCCTCCTTAAGAAATTAAGCAAACATAACTAATAATTGGTTGATATCTTCAGATTTCAAATATGAGCCTAAAGCAGATTCATCCTATTGTCAAATTTTTTTCAGTTTTCCTTGCGTTTCCAAGTTAAATACGCTTAATAATTATGCTATGAAACACGCACAATGTACCTTACAGGATATCGCAACCCGGGTTGGTTGCTCAGCCGCAGCCGTCTCCATGATTCTTGCCGGAAAACAGCATGGCCGGTTTTCCCGGGAAACGATCCAGAAGGTGTATCTGACCGCAAAGGAGATGGGATATCAGGCGAAACATCGTCTTCCGTCAGAGGGCATCATCATGATCATCTGCCCTTCGGTGATCAATCCCTACTATGCGACGCTCCTTCAAGGCATGGAAGCGGAGGCGGAGCACAACGGGTACAACACCATCATCTTCACCACCTACTGGTCATTGAAACGGGAACAGAAAGCGCTCCAGATGAGCGCAAGCCCCCAGGTGCTGGGCATCATTTTCGCCATGGCGCCCCAGCAACCCGACATGGTGCGGGAAGTGGCGAAAACCACCCCGGTAGTGACGGTCAGCGACCGGCAGAGCCACTACGGCCTGGATTCCGTGGAGGTGGACAACTACGACGCGGGCTATCGGATCGGCTCCTATCTGATCCAGCTTGGGCACCAGCACGTCTGTTATCTTTCCACCTCACTGAACACCCAGCACAGTTCCCGAGTCCTGCGCTACCAAGGGCTGGTGGACAGTTACGCCAACCTGCAGCCCCAGGGATCCGTCTCCGTCCTGTCACAAGAAGTGGAATCATCACAGGAACTCGCCACGGTGGAAATTGAATACCAGGTCGGCAGAATGCTCGCGAAACGGTGCATCGCCACGCTTCCCAAGGTGACGGCCATGGTCGCCATCAACGATATGATCGCCTATGGCGTCATGGATGAAACGCTGGAGGAAGGCTTCCGCATCCCACAGGATTACAGCGTCTCCGGCTTTGATGACATCTACCCGTCCCAGTTCCACAATGTGGCGCTGACCACCATCGACCATCACATCAACCAACGGGGGCACCGGGCGTTCTCCCTGATGCAAGCGAAACTGGAACACCGTCAGGAACCCGCTTCCTTCACCCATGTGGAGTTCACTAACTTCCTGGTGGTACGGGCGACGACGGCACCTCCACGAACGATCGGGACTTGAGAATCATCACGCGACACTGAGAGCGATCCATGAAACATTATTCAAGGATGCGGGGAAAAATCCATTGGGATTGTATTCACTTAAGATACGAGCCTATCTCCCCCAGATCAGTGAAGATGCCGTCCGGTTTGGTCTTTGACGCGGCCACCGTGCCCATATCCGATTCCCCGGAGAGCACCAGCAGCCCGACGGCCCCGTTGTCCACCCCGGTGGCCACGTCGGTGTAGATCCGGTCGCCGACGAACGCGATCTCCTCACGCTTCCATCCGGTGCGACGGATGATCATATCCACCGTCTCACGATGAGGCTTGCCGGTGACAAGCGGCTCTTTTCCCCCGGTGGACAGGGAGATCAAGGCGCAGAACGAACCGACATCCGGAATGAAGCCGCCTTCCACCGGACAGTTGATGTCCAGGTGGGTGGCCAGAAACAGCGCGCCGCCCCGGATCAAATCACACGCCCTCACCAGCTTGGCGTAGGTCAGTGTCGTGTCGAATCCGATGACGACAATGTTGGCGTTCTGTGAAAGTGGGATACCCCCTTGGCGGAAACTCTCCTCCAGCGCAGGCGTCCCGACCAGATAGACCGGCTCGCCAAGATGGTGTTCGTTCAGCCAGGCAATCATCACATCCCCGCTGGTCATGATCTGATCCTTTGAAATCCTGCATCCCATCCGCCCAAGCTTGTCCAGATACACCTCCGGACTCTTGGAGGAGTTGTTGGTGAAGAACAGGTAGTCACGCCCCGTCTCCTCCACCTTCCTGAGAAACTCCAGGCTGTGGGGAAGAATGGTATCCCCCAGATAGAAAGTGCCGTCCAGGTCCAGGACAAAATGCCGGCACCGGGACAGGAGGTCAGCTTTTTCCTGCATGGATGTTCCTCGTCGCCACCACGTCAATACCGGTGCCCAACACATCATGGATCACCACATCCCCGATACGCACCGGAGCGTGCATCCTCACCTTGTGGATGGCGTCCATTACCGGGAAGATCATCTTTTTGGGTACATCCGACTTGGTTTTGACGGACACCATCGCCATGTCCCCGCCATCCACCGGAACGGAACTGGTCACGATCCGCCTCGGATTGGTCGCTTCCTTGTGGGCGTAGACATCCCCCGTCCTGCAGGAATTGCCGGTGACGGAGAGTACTTCCCCGGTCTTCTCATCCATTTCCACCACCAGATTGCAACCCATCGGACAACCGATGCAGATGAATTCTTTCTTGCTCATCTCACGCCTCCTCCGTCTTCACCGTAACGGATGTGATGCCCGGATACCCGGTGAAACTCTTCTTCTGCAGGATCACCTGCTCCATCTCACCCGGGGCAAGCACCTTCTTCTTCAGATGCATCACCCGCGTGCCGTCATAGTATACGGATACGTACCGGCCTTTGTACACATCGCCCACCCGGAAGCGCACCGTCACCAAGTCAGCCATGTGGGAAACATCCAGGGACTGCGGGACGGTGTACCGCACTCCGTCGGTGGCCACGATGGGGATCTCCTGTTTGATCTGTGCTCCGCTTGCCACATACCGGGCGGCGCTCCGACCGGCCAACGCCGCCTCTTCGGAGACGTAATCCACCAGATCATGGACATGCAGCACGTTGCCGCAGGCGAAAATGCCATCCTGGCTGGTCTGAAGCATATCATCCACCACCGGACCGTTGGTCACCCGGTTGATGGCAACCCCTGCGCCACGGGACAGTTCGTTCTCCGGGATCAGGCCGACGGACAGCAGGAGCGTGTCACAGTCGTAGTGTTCCTCCGTCCCAGGGATCGGCTTGCGATGCTCGTCCACCTTGGCCAGCGTCACCCCGGTGATCCGCTCCTTGCCCTGGATGTCCACCACCGTGTGGGAAAGCTTCAACGGGATGCCGTAGTCGTCCAGGCACTGGACGATGTTCCGCTTCAGGCCACCGGAGAACGGCATCAACTCGGCGACCACCTTCACCTTGGCGCCTTCCAGCGTCATGCGCCGCGCCATGATCAGGCCGATGTCACCGCTGCCCAGGATCACCACACGGGAACCAACCTTGCAGCCTTCGATGTTCATCAGCCGCTGGGCCGTACCGGCGCTGTAGATGCCCGCCGGCCGGTAGCCCGGGATGTTCAGCGCGCCCCGGGGCCGCTCGCGGCATCCCATCGCCAAAATGATCGCCTTGGCGCTGATGGTAACCACGCCCTCCTCCCGGTTGATGTACGTCACCTGGTGCGGCTGGACATCCAGCACCATCGTGTCCACCAGAGCGGGGATGTGCCGTTTTGTGACCATGTCAATGTATCGCTGGGCGTACTCCGGTCCGGTCAACTCCTCCTTGAACGCGTGCAGTCCGAATCCGTTGTGGATGCACTGGTTGAGGATACCCCCCAGCTGATGGTTCCGCTCTACGATCAAGATGTCCTGGATTCCAGCGTCTCGTGCCGCCACGGCAGCGGACAATCCGGCCGGGCCTCCTCCGATCACCACGATGTCATGCGCGTTCATCATGATCCCCCCTGAGCAGTTCCGAACCCTTCTGGTTCTTGCAGACCGACTCCATCCGCATCTTCCTCTTCTCACAGAGCAGTTCCATGGTGCGCGGCGTGCAGAACCCTGCCTGGCACCGGCCCATCCCCGCTCTGGTCCTCCGTTTGATGCCATCCATGCTGACCGCACCCAGCGGCCGGGTGATGGCGTCGATGATCTCTCCTTCGGAGACCTGTTCGCACCGGCAGACGATCGTTCCGTACTCCGGATGTTCCTTGATCAGCTTGGTCCGCTCCTGAGGATCCATATCCCTGGTGCGGAGCATACCCTTGCGTGTGGCGATGAAGTCCTTCTTCTCCGACGCGCCTGCAGCTTGCGCGACCATCTTCGCCACCTCCTCCCCGATGGCGGGGCTGCAGGACAGGCCGGGGCTTTCGATGCCGGCGGCGTCAAAGAACCCCGGAGCCCCGGAGGCCTCGCCGATGACGAAGTCCCCTCCCTCTTCATGGGCGCGGAGTCCGGAGAAGCTGGTGATCACCTTGCGCATCGGAATCTCCTTGACCGGACAGCGATCCCATTTTCGCCACTTCGGCAAGATCGTCTGCATAGGTGGCCGTATTCTCCCTGTCCTCCACCACTTTGCTGGTCGGACCAACCATCAGGTTGCCATGGACCGTCGGAGTGACCAACACCCCTTTGCCCGCAGCGGTCGGCAACTGGAAGATTGTATGGGAGACGTAATCCCCCACCTCTTTGTCAAACAGCAGGTAGTTTCCCCTGCGGGCGATGATCTGTATCGGCGTGTCACTGACCATGTTGTGGAACGAGGTCAGCGTACACCCCGGCGGCATTGACCACAAAACGGCTGGTCATGGACGACCCGTCGGCAAACGAGAGTTCGTATCCTCCCTGGGTTTTGCGCACCGCATCCACCGCGGCATTGAAACGGAACTCCACCCCGTTGGCATAGGCGTTCTCGGCAAACGCGATGGTGATGCCGAACGGACAGACGATGCCGCTGGTCGGGCAGTACAACGCGCCGCAGACGGCGTCACTCAGGTTGGGTTCCAGCGCCCGGGCTTCATCCCCGGAAAGCAGCTGCATCCGCTCCACCCCGTTGGCAAGCCCCCGCTCGTACAGCGCCTTGAGTTTGGGCAGCCCCTCGGGGTCGAAGCAGACCACCATCGCGCCGTTCTGCCGGTAGTCGAAATCCAGTTCGCGGGAAAGGGCAGGCATCATGGCGCTGCCCCAGATGTTCAGCTTCGCTTTCAGCGTACCAGGTTCCGGATCATAGCCGGCATGGACGATGCCACTGTTCGCCTTGGACGTGCCGCTGCACACGTCCTCCCCTTTTTCCACCAGACAGACGGACAACGCGTACCGGGAAAGGCTCCGCGCGATGGAGCACCCCGTCACGCCCCCTCCGATCACCACCACATCATACTGCATGCATGACACCTCCAGACGCATAAAAAAAGAGCAAGGTATCCCCAGGAAACTCCTGTACCTTACTCTTTATCTCTCAGGTTTCTTGCTAAATTGTACGGACAGCATACCACCCCTCAGGGTGGCTGTCCACAAAAATCACCGGGTCATCCGTGAAAGGCTGCCATCTTTATGGATTTTTGACACATACACCACAAACGAGAACAGGCTGGCGGCGGCACAAAGCACAAACACCACGGTCAGGGCGATGAAGTAGCCGGGAAGCCAGGATGCGCCCGGCATCCAGCTGAGGAACGCCAGATACAGAATACCCAGCACACCGCTTGCCGCGTAGGTGACCGTCTTCGCCTTGCCGAACATGTTGGCCGGCATCACCTTGCCCTGGGAGATCATCAACATCCGGATGAACAGGATGGAGAACTCCCGGTACATGATGATGACAAACACCCAGCTGGGCATGATGTCCGCCATCATGAAGCAGACGAAATAGGTCAGATGGGCCAGCGTGTCGCCAAACGGATCCATCACCTTGCCCAAGTCAGTGACCAGATGACGCTTCCGGGCGATCTTCCCATCCAACAGGTCGGTCAGCTCGATGACGCAGAACAGCACCAGGCACAGAATGGTGGAGAGGTCCGTAGCCCCTTGCCCGATCCAGAAGCGCAGGTTGAACACAATGAAAAACACCGGCGACAGGACCAGTCGCACCACGGTGAGCTTGTTGGGTAATGTCATTTCCACTTCCTCCCGGGGCGAGATGCGCCCCGGTGTCGTTTCGCAATCTGGTTCTTAAGCATACACCACCGTACATCCCATGTCCAGAAACAGCTTACCAGGAAGTGTGGTACTTATCCGTCAGGTAGCGGACGTAGGCGCCGGCATCCAACGAGGCGCCGGTGACCTTTTTGAGCAACGCTTTGGGAGGATACAGCAACCCCTGGGAATACACCTTCTCCCTCAGCCAGGAGACAATCGGGAAAAGATCACCACGGGCAAGCAGGTGGTCGGTATCCAAATCCTTCCGGAGCGTCTCCCAGATCTGCGCGCCGTACAGGTTTCCCAGCGCGTAGGTGGGGAAGTATCCGATCTCCCCGCTGGCCCAGTGGACGTCCTGCAGGCACCCCAGCCGGTCGTCGGTGATCTCCAACCCCAACAGGTCACGGGAAGCTTCGTTCCATGCCTGGGGGATGTCCGGAACGGCAAGCGTTCCTGCGATCAACTGCTTTTCCAGACGGTAGCGCAGCATGATGTGCAGCGAATAACTCACCTCGTCGGCGTTGGTGCGGATCGGCGTGCGCTCCACCTTGTTCACCGCATGGTAAAACTCCGCCAAGGTGACGTCTCCCACCTGTTCGGGGAACGTGTCCCGGAACAACGGGAAGTAATGCATCCAGAACGGCAGGCTCCGGCCGATGATGTTCTCCCACAGCCGGGACTGGGATTCATGCATGCCGTACGAGGCGCCGCCGGCAAGGCTGGTTCCCTTCAGCCGTCCCTGGGAGGCGGTCTGCTCGTAGATGGCATGTCCGCACTCATGGACGGACGAGAAGAAGCTGTCCATCACCGAGGGATCGGTGTACCGGGTGGTCACCCGCACATCATCCTCCCCCAGGGCGGAAGTGAACGGATGGGTGGAGACACCCCTGAGCCCCGGGTGAAATCAAAGCCCATGTCGGTCATCACCCGTTGGGCGAACTGATCCTGCAGGTCAATGGGATATGGCTGGCGGAGGAACGCGTCATCAACCTTCTGGGCGGAACGCTCATCGACCAGCGAGACCAGAATCGGACGGAGGGCATCAAACAGCGGATCAACCTCTCTGGTGGTCATCCCTTCTTCGTACATATCCAGGAGTGCGTCGTACCGCCCCGTCTTTCCACCGCTGAGCAGGGACGCCTGCTCACGGGTCAAGGAAACGAGCTCTTCCAGGGCCGGGACGAACGACGCGAAATCGTTGTCCTTCCTGGCTTGGAGCCATACCACATACCCTGTGGTTTTGGCTCGTGACAATCTTCCCACCAAATCCTCGGGGAGCGCTTTGCCCAATCGATAGGAACGGGAACGGACCCTCACCAGAGCGGCGGCAAAAGGATCGTCCTCCTTCCCTTCCAACCGGGAAAGGACCTCCCCCATCACCTCTGAGCTCTCCCGCCGATGGATCTCCCGCTGGAGGAATTCCATCTGTCTGCCCCGCTCATCACTCTCCGCCGCCGGCATGTACAGCTCGGAATCCCACTCCATCACCGCGGCGATATGCTCCAGCATGGTGATCTCGCGATCCATCGTTTCCAACCGTCCCAACGCCTGTTCCCTGGTCATCTACTCCTCCTGAAAAACAAAAATCCTGCCCGAACCACATCCGGGCAGGATTGGAACGAAACGGTTGCTTACAACTGTTCCTTGGAATCAACCTTGGCGCGCACTTCCTTCAGGAAGTCCGCCACAGCCAGGCCGTTGGCCTGCTTGCCGTTCCGGTAGCGCACCGAGACCTGCTTGTCATCCATCTCACGCTGGCCGACGATCACCATGTAAGGAATCTTCAGGTTCTGGGCGTTGCGGATCTTCATGTTCATCCGGTCATCGGAGAGATCGGAGGAAACACGGAAGCCGGCGTCCTTGCACTGCTTCTCCACTTCCTTGGCGTAGTCGTCGTACTTGTCGCTGACCGGAATGATCTTGATCTGCTCCGGAGAGAGCCAGGGCGGGAACGCTCCGGCGTACGTCTCAAGCAACACGCCGAAGAACCGTTCGATGGATCCCAGCAGGGCGCGATGGATCATGTACGGCTGTTTCTCCTTGCCATCCTTGTCCACGTAGGTCATGTGGAACCGCTCCGGCAGGTTGAAGTCAAACTGCACGGTGGAGAGCTGCCACTCACGACCGATGGCGTCCTTGACCTTCAGGTCGATCTTCGGCCCGTAGAAGGCTCCGCCGCCCTCGTCGACATCGTAGTTCAGCCCTTCCTTCTCAATGGCTTTGCGCAGCGACTCCGTCGCGGCGTCCCATTTCTCCTTGGCGCCGACGGACTTGTCCTTCGGCTTGGTGGACAGGTAGGCGTGGAATTCGTTGAAGCCAAAGCTCTTCAGCATGTGCAGGCTGAAGCGCAGCACTTCGATGATCTCACCTTCCATCTGCTCTTCCGTGCAGAAGATATGGGCGTCGTCCTGGGTGAATCCACGCACACGGAACAGGCCGTTCAACGCGCCGGACTGCTCATAGCGGTACACCGTGCCGAGCTCCGCCCATCTGCAGGGAAGATCCCGGTAGCTCTTCGGACTGTTCATGTAGATCATGATGTGGAACGGGCAGTTCATCGGCTTGACGTAGTAATCCGCCTTGTCCATCACCATCGGGGGATACATGTTCTCCTTGTAGAACCCAAGGTGACCGCTGGTCTCCCACAGCCAGGACTTGCCGACATGCGGCGTATAGACCATCTCGTATCCGTTCTTGTAGTGCTCCTGTCTCCAGAAGTCCTCGATGACCTCGCGGACACGCGCCCCCATCGGATGCCAGTACACCAGACCGGGACCGGCTTCCTCATGTAGGCTGAACAGATCCAGATCCTTGCCCAACTTGCGATGGTCACGCTTTGCGATCTCCGCAAGGTGGTCCAGGTACAGTCTGAGCTCCTTGGCGTTGTTCCAGGCCGTCCCGTAGATACGGGTCAGCATCTGGTTGTGCTCATCCCCTCTCCAGTAGGCTCCGGCGATCTTCATCAGTTTGAACGCGTCGGCATGAAGTTCCTTGGTGGAAGCGACATGCGGTCCCCTGCACAGGTCGGTGAATCCGCCCTGGTTGTAGATGGAGACCGTCTCCCCCTCGGGGATGGCGTCAAGGAGTTCCAGCTTGTACTTCTGGTCCTTGAACATCTCCCTGGCTTCCTCGCGGGAAACCTCTTTGCGGACGAACGGTTTGTTCTGGGCGATGATTTTCTTCATCCGCTCGGTGATCTCGTCCAGATCCTTGTTCTCCAGCGGTCTGGGCAGTTCAAAATCATAGTAGAACCCATCCTCGATCGCCGGTCCGATGGCGATCTGCGCCGATGGGAACATCTCGAGCACCGCTTCCGCCATGACGTGACTCATGCTGTGCCGGATACGCGCCAATTTCTCCTCTTGGGGAGTCTGCGGTTTATTCGTTGCCATATTTCCTCCAAAATCTCTCTCTTCCAATCCTAAAAAAAAGAAGCCTTCATGCCTTCGCCTTCCGGCTACGGCCTTAAGTCCCGTATGCCCGGCAAGGACGAAAGCATCAAGGCTTCCGCGGTTCCACCCTGCTTCCTTTCCCCACATGAGGAAAGACGCTCATTGCAGCGTATCTCGAACGCCACCCGGCCCCATTTACTTGGTTTTCCGTTCAAGGGGCGGCTCAAAAGGGGTTTTCATCGGAACGTCTTCCGGTCCCTTTCACCCGAGAGGACCTTCTCTACGAAGCCGGCATCCGACTACTCGTCTTTCTCAACGCCTGTAACAAGAATGGTACGGAAGAGGAAAATAGTCAAGTCAAGCGAACAGTTTGGAGACCAACACCCCGGCGCAGGCGGCAAGCGCCGCGGCATCCTCTGTGGTGAACCGTCCCACCGTTCCGCTGTCGATATCCAGCACGCCCACCACCCGGTCATCCTGCACCACGGGAACGACCAGTTCGCTCTGGGACGCGGGATCGCAGGCGATGTGCCCGGGAAAGCGGTGCACATCAGGGACGACCACCGTCCGTTTTTCCTGGGCGGCGGTTCCGCACACGCCCCGGCCGAACGGGATACGGCCGCAGGCGACCTTTCCCTGGAACGGTCCCAGCACCAGGTTTTCCCCACTCTGGTCCGTCAGATAAAAGCCCACCCAACTGACATCCTCCAGCTGGTGGTACAGCAGGGCGCTGGCGTTGGAGAGTCCGCTGAAGCGAAGCAACATGCTGCCATCCCAGGCTTCCACCAAGGATGACAGCATCGACACAAGACCGTCACTCATTTGGACATCGACTTCACCGGAGTGGCGGCCTTCTCCCCGCCGCGGAGCTTCATGGCCACGGCAGGCTTGACCACCGTTCCGGGACCGGCGATGCATCCGCCTTCGCAGCACATCACCTCGACGATATCGGCGTCCGGAGCGTGCTTCTCCCATATCTTCATCAACGTGTAGGCCTTCTTGTCCACACCGTTGACGGGCAGCACCTTCGGAGCGGGACCGTCGTAGCGGCGCATCACGCTGTTGGCCACCCCATGGGTGATGGCGAACTCGCGGCAATCCTCGAAGGACGAGGTGTCGCCAAGATCGGCCTTGGCCATCTCACGGACGTCGATTCCCTTGGCCATGAACATGCAGGCCAGCTCGCTGAAGGTGATGACGCCATCCACGTTGGGGTCGCGCGCCGCCTCGATCTTCTTGGCAAGGCATGGTCCGACGAACACCGTGTAGTTGCCGGGATCCTCTTTCTTGCAGATCTCCCCGGTGTAGCCCATCGGGGTTTTGGCGTCGCTGCGTTTGTCCTTCAGGTACGGCAGCAGCTTGTTGCCGATCTCAAGGTAGGCGGGACAGCAGGAAGTGGTCATCCACCCCAGTCCTTCCGCCTTCCGTTTGGAGAGCTCCTTCGCCTCATGCTGGGCGGTGGTCTCCGCACCGCGGGACACCTCCACCACTTTGGAGAAGCCCACCTGGAGCAACGCTTGTTTGATCTGCGAAAGCGTACCGGGGAACTGTCCTTCGATGGCGGGAGCGATCATCGCCGTCACCGGCTTGCCGCTCTTCAGCATCTTCAGCACCGGGAAGATCCCGGAGCGTTCCACGATGGCCCCAAACGGGCAGCTCATGGCGCACCGGCCGCAACTGATGCACTTCTTGTGGTCGATCTCCACGAACCCAGCGTCGTTCTTCTTCACCGCACCGACCGGACAGGCATCCTCACAGGGGACGGGAATGTGGATGATGGCGTGGAATGGGCACACCTCCATGCACTTGCCGCAACGGACGCACCGATCTTCCTGGATGTGGGCCTGGCCGTTGATGAAGTTCACCGCGTCCCGCGGGCAGTTGGCGATGCAGGGACGTGCGAAACAACCACGGCAGGAATCGCTGACCCGGTACTGGTTGGGCGGGCACCCCGAACACCCCGTGCTGATCGTCGTCAATGACGGTGCCGGCGGCTGGTCTTCGGCCATCACTTCCTTGACATACTCGGTCAACGGTTTCATCTCATCGTCAAACCGTTCGATGTCGATGCCAAGAAACGCCATGATCCGATAGCGGATCATCGCCCGTTCCTTGTAGATGCAGCACCGGTTGGGAATGCGGTCCTTGGGGATGATGACGAACGGGATCTTGTCGGCGTCCTTTTCCAGCGTCCCGGCGAAAAACTGCTTCAGCACTTCCGTCTGCACACGCCGCTTCATCAACGTATATTGGTTGTTCAGTTCAAGCATTCACGGCCTCCGCGAGCAGTTTGCAGAACCTCTCCTGCGTCACCCCGCCGTAGACTTTTCCATTGATCGAAATGAATGGGGGTTTGTCCTCGGCTTTGGTCGCGTCGCAGGTCTTCTTGCATGATTGGAGGCAGGAAGCCCCTTCGATCTCACAGCCTGCCAGCACGTTCGGGTCCAGAAAATCGTTGTACAGGAGCAGGTCAGCCCCTCCCTGGACGAAACATGCCGTCCCTACGCAGATCCTCACCACTACTTTCTCTTTCTTGTCCATATTGGCTCCATCCTCCACTCACATGTATTCCAATGAGGTTTCCTTCAGATAATGCTCTTCCAGAACCTTCCTCAATCTCGCGATCATTGTTCTTCGGATCCCGATCTCCGCCGGAATATTGGGATCCTGGTGCGCCTCGTTGATCTTGGTGCCGACGATGAAGTGCACCTGGTCGCTGTCCAGCAGAATGTGGACGAACCGTCGCACCGCGTCATCCGGCAACATCGCCTCCGGCGTCTTCTCCTCCAGCACCTTGACCACCTTGCTCAGCGTCAGCATCCCCTCGGTGACCAGGTCAATGCCGTCCATCGACGAGAACGGCGGCACATCCTTGGACCAGTGCACCATGTCCACGTGGATCGGGGAGCCGAACAGACGGCTGACGATCAAGGCGGTGGTGCCACCGGCGACGATCTTCCTGCCGTTGAACGAGCGGATCTTCTCCCCCAGCGCGGCGTCGTTGTCCTTGGTGAACGGGGGTCCGGTGACCACCAGGGTACGGCGGGGACTCCGGACATACACCACCGAACAGGTGATGTCGTCCTTGCTGCACAGCCCATCCAGCGAATAGGCGTGCTGGACGATCGCCCGGGACAGCTCATGGCTGGAGATGTCCGGATCACGCTCAATGCACGCCTTGGCGAACTGCCGCACGCCATCCAGACGCCATCCCAACGGCATCGTCGAACCCATGCCGCTTTGGGTGACGCCATCACTGAACATCACCAGCCGGTCCCCGTTCTTCATGGAAAACTCGGAACGTTTCAGGATCTCCTGCTTGAACGCCCCGGGACGCTTCAGATCGATCAAATCACGGTTCCAGGAAATCTCCTGGCTGCCGGAGAACCGCAGCACCGGAGGGTTGTCGTACTCCACCAGCGACATGCTGATGTCCTTCATCGACGGGTAGCGGATGTCGACGATGGTGAACGTGGCGTAGCTGATCTTCCGCTCCTTGCAGACGGGAAGCGTGTTCATGATGATCCGGGCGCTGTGGGTCAGATCCATGTCGCTGAACGACAGCTTGTGGGCCATGTGAGCCGTCAGTGAGGCGAGGACGTTTGCCTTCACCCCACTGCCCAGTCCATCACTCAACGTGGCGACGATCTGATTGCTGTCCGGATTTTTGGACAGCAGAAACACGTCCCCGCCGATTTCCTGGTCGTGTTTGTATATCTGATCATAATCCACGTCGATGAAGATATCGTTCATGTCAGGTCCTGCTGGTCGTCCTTGGCGAACCCGTTCTCATCATCCTTCTCCGTCGGAGGAACCTTGAACGCGTCGATCAGACTGTTCAGCATGATCTCCGTATCCGCGGCGTTCTCCCCCAAAAGGCTTGCGATCTGCTGGACGGTGGAAAGGCTCTTCTGGATGACATCCTCCGCCTTCTTCACCACCGTCTCACGGCGGACCGTCGGGCTGGTCACGTCCTCGAACAGCGCGCCGACCAGATGCTGGCTGTCCACGTTGAAGAACGTCACCCGAAGGAACTTGTCCTTGTAGTGCAACCGGTACTGGTTGGTCTTCCCCTGGGAGGAGAACTGGTCATGGAACTTCTCGTAGAACGGCACGAAACGGTCCAGAGGAAGCCCTTTGACCAGGTTCAGCGCCTGGGCATCCACCTCGAATCCAATGTCCCCGAACAGCATCAGGAAGCCGGCGTTGCAGTCATGGATGCGCAGCTGGTCGTCCACCATGACCACCCCCATCGGGATGGTGCGCAGCAACACATCCACCTTGGACTGGGCTTCCTTGCGCATCTTGGTCACGCACATCTCCGGCTCGGCCATCCCGTCCAGGCAGGCGATGGCCATCTCACGGCAACTGTTGTAGCCGCATCCGCCACAGTTCAACTCATCACTCTTGTCGTTCTTCCCCAGCACGTGCAGCGCCTTCTGGATCTCCGCTTCCGTATGACGGCTGGCGAACGGCTTGTATACGGAAAGGTCCTCTTTCTCCCGGATCGGCTTCAGCGCACCATATCCTTCGGCGCAGAGGTACGCGACGAAATCCTCCGGAGGGACGAACGTCCCTTCCTCACGGATCCGCTTTGCGGTGTACCGGGAAGCGCTGCCCTTGCGGTCGGCGGGGGAGCACCCTTTTGCCGTTCCCGGCCCGTTGATGCACCCGCCTTCACAGCAGAGGAGCTCCAAGAACGACTGGGCGCCCGGCCCATCCGGACTCTTCAGGTTCTTCAGCGTGCCGATGATCGGCTCGGTGCCACTGATGGCAACCGCATGGGTCTGGAACGGATCACTCCCCCAGACCAGGCTGGCGATCATCCCGCCTTCCACCGGATAGAACGAAGAAGCCCCCGCCTTGCAAGGGATGAACGCCGGAACGTCGTGGTCATCCACCTCGTCCAACGAGATGTTCTCTGCGGCAAGCCACTGGCGGTATTCGTCAAACGTCAGGGAAAAATCGGGATATCCGGGATACTCGTCCGCCTCCACCTTCTTGGCGATGCACGGACCGATGAACACCACGCCGATGTCATCCCCGTACAGGTGGCGGAGGTAGGCGCAGTGGCACTCCAGCGGAGACGGCACCGGGGCGAGGTTTTCCTTCAGCTCGGGAAAATACTTCTTCACCAACGCGACGACGGAGGAGCACGCCGTGCTGATCTTCGGGCAGGAACCTCCGTGCTGGCGGGCATACTCCTCGATGGTGGCGTTGACCAACGCAGCTCCCAAGGAGGTCTCGCTGACGGCGGAGAAGCCCAGTTTGAGCAGCGAGCAGAGGAATTTGCCCTCTTTGCCGCTGAACTCGGAGGCGAAGGAGGGAGCGACGGACGCGATGACCCGCTTCTTCGTTTTCATGAACTGGCGTACCCGGGCGACATCGCTGCGCACCTTCTTGGCATGGGCGGGACAGGTGTCCACGCAACGGCCACAGTAGATGCACCGGTCCTTGACCACCACGGCGGAGGCATCCTTCACCTGGATTGCCTTCACCGGACAGTTGCGGACGCACTTGTAGCAGTCACGACACTCCGTGATCTCCGTGTAGATGGGATAGATCATGTTCCGTTCCCCTTCGCCTTCTTCTGGAGCGCCGTTTCGATGAGATCCTCCATCACATCGGCCTTCACTCCGTGGTACTGGACGCCATCAATGGTGACATTCGGTCCGATGGAACAGGCATTGTCGCACAAATGCCCAACCAATCTGACCTTGTCCTCCAGATGATGCTCCTTGATGTACGCCTCCAACATGGACAACGCCTGGGAATTGCCCCGTGCGAAACACGAACTCCCAAGACACAACTCCACCGTAATCGCTTCCATACCTTTTCCTTTTGTTCATCTCCAAGGTATCCCTTTTTCCGCAACCCGTCAATAAAGGTGAAGTGTTGTTATGCAGATGATGGAAGTTATTTCCGTTTATCAGAAAAATAAACCATAAATATGTGAATATGGTAATATTATTAAACAATCAATTCTTATTATTGAGAAACTTTTCCCGGTTCATGTTCAGCTCCCAAAGCGTCTTTGCCGAGAAGTCTTGCCTGAACCCGTCTGATCGTCTCCAACGACGTGGATGTACCGGAGGCCAGCCCCACCGTGGCGTAGCCGCGCATCTGGTCGGTCACCTCCGATTCGTTCTCGATGTGCCATACCGGTTTGCCGGTGGATGCGGCGATATGGGCGAGCATCGCCGTATTGGCGCTGTTCTTTCCGCCGACCACGATGACGGCGTCACATTGCCTGGCAAGCCGCAGAACGGCATTCCGCCGTTTGATCGGGCTGGCGCACACTTTGTTTGCGCTGAAGAACTGATAGCCCGCATCCCCCATCGCGCGGATGATCGTCTCGTATGTGGAAACCTCGAATGTCGTCTGGACAAACACTGCGTAGGATTTGTCTTTGGGAAGGGAGGAAAGATCCGAAACGGACGAAATGACCGTCACCGGGGCGCCATCCACATGGCACATCGACCGCACCTCGTCATGCTCCTTCTCCCCGATGACAAGAATCGCATGGCTGGCGGCAAGTTCCTTGATCCGTTCCAGGTTGTGCAGGACGATCGGACAGGTGGCGTCGCACAGTGTGAACCCGGCATCCAGAAAGCGCCTCTTCACATCATCCCCCACCCCATGGGCCCGGATCACCACCGTGCCAGGAGGAACATCTTCCGGGGAGGTGATGACCTTCAACCCCTTCTCCTCCAGCCTGGAACACACCTCCTGGTTGTGGATCAACTGCCCCAGGCTGTACACCGGTCCGGGAGCGTCACGAAGGCATGCCTGGGCAAGCCGGAGGGCCCGGTCTACGCCGCCGCAGTAGGTGATGACATCTGAAAGGATCACACGCATGACCCAAGTATACACCAATACGAAAAAACCGCCAAAGGATACCCTCTGGCGGCTTGCAACCACAGAAACCAAAAATCACTTCGCAGCGGCCTTGGCTTCCTTGTGCTTTTTCTGGGAAGCGGTGATCCAGTTGAGGAACACCGGAGCGAGGAAGTTGGAACTGTACGTTCCGACCACCACGCCGAAGATCATGTTGATGGCGAACAGCTTGATGTCTCCGCTTGCCAGAATGGCCAACGGAAGGACGGCCAGCACGGTGGTCACCGAGCTGAACATCGTCCGGCTCATGCTCTGCGTCACCGACTGGTCGATCAAGCTGTCGAACGCGGCGTCCTTTTCCAGCTTCACGTTCTCACGGACACGGTCGAAAATGACGATTGTGTTGTTCAGCGAGTATCCGATGATGGTCAACAGCGCGGCGACCGTCGTGCTGGAGAACTCAAAGCGAAGCAGGCTGATGAATCCGAGCAGCATGAACACATCGTGGAACAACGCCAGGATGGAACTGACCGCATAGGCGAAACGGAACCGGATCCAAATGTAAACCAAAATCAGCGCCAGCGCCACAATGATGGAAAGGATCGAGCCCTTCAACAGGGAGGAGCTGAACTTCGGTCCGACGTAATCGCTCTGCAGGACGACCAGGTTCTGCGCACCGAATGCGTTTCCCAACGCAGTGCTGATCGCTTCCTCCATCGAAGCCTGGGTGTCCCCTTCCTTGATGCCGACACGGATCTGGAAGATCTGGTCAGCGGCAGCGCCGACCGTCTGGATCTTCACGTTGCCCAGCGACTCCAAAGCCTTGCGGACCTCGTCGATCGTCACCGTACCACCGTTCGCGAAATTCAGCACGGTCCCCTTCTCACTCAGCGTGGCAGGGAATCCGTATCCGGAAAGGATGTTGGCTGTCTTCAGCGAACCATCCACCGTGGTCACCGTTACTCCGGAGATCTTTGCCAGACCGGCAGCGACATCAGCCACCGTCGGATAGGTCACAGGATCGAAGACGTAGTTCTGCACGCCTTCCTCACCACGCACTTCCACCGTGATGGAGGAAGAGGAGATGGAAAGCGTAGCGCTCTCTGCCCCGGTGTACGTGACGGTCATGCCGGTCGGAGCAAGCTGCACCCGTTCGCCAAGACCACTTTCGAAGTCAATGCCCCGGTTGAATCCACCATAGGCAATGAAGCTGATGATTCCCACCAGGAGCAGCACACAGGCCAGCGCCACGGAATACCAGCGGAACTTGATGACAGGAATATTTTTCTTAAACATTTTGGTCCTTCCTCCAGCCGATGTGCAGCTTTGCGTTCTTTCTGTCCGTCACCGCCGCATCCATGATCAGATGGGAGACGAACAGCGCGGTGAACAGCGAACTGACAATACCGATGGCCAACGTGTTGGCGAATCCCTTCACCGCGGAAGACCCGAGGGAGGAAAGCACCAACGCGGCGATGATCGTCGTGATATTGGAGTCCATGATGGTCCAGAACGCCTTTCCATAGCCTGCCTGTACGGCTGCCTGGGGGCTCTTCTTCTGGCGGAGTTCTTCTTTGATACGTTCGTTGATGATCACGTTTGCGTCCAGCCGCCATGCCGAGGGTCAGCACCAGACCGGCAACGGAGGAGAGCGTGACGGTGAAGTTGAACGCCGACAACACGCTTACCATGATGATCAAGTTGAAGAGCAAGGCGAGATCCGCCACCAACCCGGTGACGTTGTAGTAGGCGAACATGAACACCATCACCAGAATCAGACCGATCAACAACGCCTTGAAGCCTTGGCTGACGGAATCTTCTCCCAGCGTTGCGCCGACGCTCTGCTGGTTGGCGACGGTCAGCTGGATGGGAAGCGCGGCGGTCTTCAGCACGATGGCCAAATCATTGGCTTCCTTCTGGCCGAATCCGCTGATCTGCACGCTGGCGCGGATCGGTTCGTTGATCGTCGCGATCGACTTGACGTTTCCGTCCATCACAACGGCCAGGGACTTGCCCACATTGGTCGAAGTGAGTTTGTAGAACAAATCACCACCCGTGGTGTCCAGCTGGAAGTTGACCACCGGTTTTCCGGTGATGCCATCCGTCGAGGTGGTGGCGCTTTCCAGATGCTCGCCATCCAACCCGATCTCTTCGTCCAGCACGACGAAGCTCTTCAGCTCGTCGATGCCGTACTCATCATTCTCATAGTATCCCGTGGCGACCTTGCCGGCAGGCAGGAAAGACGGTTGCTTGATGGCGCCCGTCGCCGTGTACACCTCGCTGGGATTCGCCTTGAAATACTCCTGAAGCTGGGTGGTCAGGTCGGTATCGACCATCTGGAACGTCAGGGAGCCTTTGCCGCGCAGGAACGAGTTGACCCGTTCCGGATCGGAAGCGCCAGGAATCTCGATCAAAATCTGGTCGGTGCCCTGCAACCGGATTTCCGGTTCGCTGACACCAAACTGGTTGATCCTGTTCTGCAGGATCTCGATGTCCTGGGAGACCAGATCAGTCACCTCGCTCGCCTTAGCCGGCGAACCTTTCTTGGCTTCGTACGCCTTCACGTCGGCATCCAGCAAAATGCTCATGCCTCCACGGAGGTCAAGTCCAAGCTGAAGCGCCCGGTTGGACAGCTTCTTGGCCGATACCAAACTGGTCCGATAGTTGGACTCGATGGTGTCGAACAGATCCTGTTCCGTATAGAAGCCCCGAAGCAACGAGGATACCGTCCACTTGGAAGGCACCTTCTCCTTGGAGGCTTTGTACGTTGCCTTGGCGGACGCCACCAAGTACCGGTACTCACTGGGCACCGGCGCGTTGCCGTCACTCGCGACGAGTTCCTTCAATGCGCGCAAATCCCTTGTGGCCTGACCGCGGGCATACTCTTTGATCTGTACGTTCGAGCCTGTTGCCAAGTCCTTGGTAGTCTGCGGCACGAACCAGTACCACTTCACCGTCGGATACAGGAACGCGACGCACATCACGACTACCAGAATCACAATGACCAGACGACTCCGTTTACTCATGATACTCTCCAGATGATCTAAGATTCTTCATTTCTTTTCGGTTTTCTCAGCGGTGTCGGACGGCGTCTCGGCCGGAGCGGCAGCCTGCGGGGCGGGAGCATCAATCTTCTCCACCGTCTCCGCTTTCTTGTCTTTCTTGCCGGTGGCGACCGGGGCCTGCTTGGCCTTGTCCACCACCTGACTGATGGCGCTCTTGGAGAACTCCAACCGGGTGTTGTCGTCAACCTTCACGATGACGGTCTGCTCCTTGACGGCGATGACCGTTCCATGAATGCCTCCGATGGACACCACCTTGTCGCCCTTCTTCATGGCGTTCAGCATCTCACGCGCTTCCTTGTCCTTCTTCTTCTGGGGACGGATCATCAGGAAGTAGAAAATCAGGATGATCAGAACGAACGTGACCAACGTGGTCATCATCGACCCTTGGGCGCCCGCGGCATTGGAACTTTCTGCGCTCGCAGCGGCGTTAAGCAAAAATGTCACCATACTTTCCTCTCTTTTGCTGGTGGATGGACATCGGAAAAACAGTATACACCCATTTTTCCAAGTATCGAACAAAGTACCACGCCAAGCCGGTGATAGTCAAGTTTGGCGAGGGGCCGTCCCGGCAAACACAACGGAAGGACACTTTCTTTTCTTGACACATTCACCATGAAGTGTCAAAATACTGCCTATCAAACCTACCACCTTTGCAAGGAGAACCGTATGTCACATATCTGGGACGAACTTGATGCATATCGAGGCAAGTTGTTCACCGGCCAATGGCCCACCATCGCACAGCTGTTTTTGATCGCGGTGGAAAAATACCCGACCAACCGATGTTTCACCTGTTTCACGCCGAACCGGCAGACCCTCACCTATATTGAAACCTACCAGCGGATCCTCCGTGTCAGCGGTTATCTGCAGGAACGGGGACTGAAACCGGGGGACCGGGTGGTCCTCAACGGAAAGAACTCCCCCGCCTGGGCCATCGCGTACCTTGCCGTCCAGTTCGCCGGCGGGGTGATCGTCCCGCTGGACAACCACATGCACCCCGACCGGGTGATGGCCCTCAGCGCCTTCAGCGAAGCGTCATTCCTGTTCGCCGACGCCGACGTGCTGGAACATCTGGATGGGAACGATCCCTGGATCAAGCAGGTCAAAAACTCGATGGTCTGCCTGCTGGGCACGCCCCCGGAGGGAGTCCCATCGTGGGAGTCCCTCTCCCCAAACAAAACCTATCCGCCGGTTCCCCGCACGGAAGACGACCTTGCGGCGATCCTGTACACCAGCGGAACAACCGGAAACGAAAAGGGCGTGATGCTGACACACCGGAACATCATCAGCGACGTCTATCAGGCGGCTGACGGCATCTTCCTCCGTGTCACGGAGAAGGATGTGCTGTACGCCCTGCTTCCGCTGCACCACAGCTACTGTTGCACCGCCGTGCTGCTTGAGACCATCAAGCACGGCGCGGAATGCGTCTTCGGCCAGGGGATTGTCGTCTCCAAGATGATCAACGACCTGAAACGGGGCCATGTGACGGTGTTCATGGGCATCCCGCTTCTGTACAACAAGGTACTCTCCGGCATGATGAAGGAAGTCCGGAAGAAAGGAATCTTCGCCTATGGGTTCGTACGCCTCTGCATGACCATCGGCGGTACGCTGAAACTGATCACCGGAAAGAATCCGTTCCGCCCCCTGTTCAACAAGCTGCTGCTTTCCAAGATCGGGCTCGACCACAACCACTACTGCATCTGTGGCGCCGGTCCGTTGGCCCCCCATGTCTTCAAGCAGTACCAGCAGCTCGGACTGGACTTCATCCAGGGCTACGGCCTGACGGAGACCAGCCCCATCGTGACGCTCAATCCGGTAAGCCATTTCAAGATCACCTCCGTCGGGAGGGTGCTCCCGCTGGATCAGGTGATCATCGGAGAGCCAAACGAGCACGGCATCGGGGAGATCCGGGTCAAGGGACCAAACGTCACCCAGGGATACTATAAGGATGAGGAACACACCAAGGAACTGTTCGACCAGGACGGATACCTGCGCACCGGAGATCTGGGATACATGGACAGCGAGTCGTACGTCTACCTGAAGGGACGGGCCAAAAACCTGATCGTCACCGAAGGCGGGAAGAACGTCTATCCGGAGGAGATCGAGGACATGTTCCAGCTGTATCCGGAAATCCAGCAGATTCTGATCCGCGGATACCAGGAAAAGAAGGACGTCCCCTCAGAGAGCATCGAGGCGGTGATCTTCCCATCCCCGGAACTGAAGAATCCCGCAAGGATTGATGCCATCATCCGAGAGGTGAACGCCAAGCTGTCCGGTTACAAGAAGATATCCAAGGTGACCATCCTGGACAAACCGATGGAGATGACCACCACGCAGAAGATCAAACGGAACCTGGTTTCCTGAAGTCAAAAAAAAGACGGATCGGGGAAATCCTCGGTCCGTCTCTTCCCTCTCTGGGGGTCAGATCACATCATGCCACCCATTCCGCCATCAGCGGGAGCTGCCGGAGCAGCAGGCTGCGGGGCGGGAATGTCCGTCACACAGCACTCGGTGGTAAGGATCAACGAGGCAATGGAAGCGGCGTTCTGCAAAGCGCTGCGGGTGACCTTGGTCGGGTCTACGATGCCGCACTTCACCATATCGCACCACTCCATCTTCTCCGCGTCGAATCCGATGCCGGGCTTCTGGTTCATCACCTTGTCGGCGATGATCGAGCCATCGATTCCGGCGTTCTCGGCGATCTGGCGCACCGGTTCCTCAAGCGCGCGGCGGACGATGCGGTATCCCACCTTCTCGTCTTCCGTCATCTTGGAAAGATCCGTTGCGGCCATGGCTTTCGCGGCCTGGGCAAGCGCGACGCCACCACCAGGAATGACACCCTCTTCAATCGCTGCGCGGGTTGCGGACAGGGCGTCCTCAACACGATGCTTCTTCTCTTTCAGCTCGACTTCCGTCGCGGCACCAACGTTCATCACGGCGACGCCACCGGCAAGCTTGGCAAGCCGCTCCTGCAGCTTCTCCTTGTCGTAGTCGCTGGTCGTATCGGTGATCTGCTTCTTGATCTGGGCGATGCGGTCCTTGATGTCCTCGCTCTTGCCGGCTCCGTTGATGATCGTGGTGTTCTCTTTCTCCACCTTGACGCTCTTGGCGCGGCCAAGCTGGGACAGCTCGGCGTTCTCAAGCTTCATGCCAAGCTCTTCGCTGATCACCTGTCCACCGGTCAGAATGGCGATGTCTTCCAGCATCGCTTTCCTGCGGTCACCGAAGCCAGGGGCCTTGACGGCGACGACATTCAGCGTGCCGCGGACACTGTTGACGACCAACGTTGCAAGCGCTTCGCCATCCACATCCTCAGCAATGATCAACAGCGGCTTGGAAGACTGGGCTACTTTCTCCAGAATGGGGAGCAGCTCCTTCATGTTGGAAATCTTCTTGTCGTAAATCAGAATGTACGGATTGTCCAGGACGGCGGTCATCGTCTCCCGGTTGTTGCAGAAGTAGGCGGACAGATAGCCGCGATCGAACTGCATGCCTTCCACGTACTCCGTGGTGGTGTCGATCGTCTTGGATTCCTCAACGGTGATGACGCCATCCAGTCCGACTTTCTCCATCGCGTTGGCGATTTCGTCTCCGATGGTCCGGTCGTTGTTGGCGGAAACGGAAGCAACCTGGGCGATCTCTTCCTTTTCCTTGATTTCCTTGGAAACCTTCTTGATCTCGGTGACCGCGTCAGAGACGGCTTTGTCGATGCCCCGGCGGATACCCATCGGGTTGACTCCGGCGGAAACGCTCTTCATGCCTTCCTTGATGATCGACCAGGCGAGCACCGTGGCGGTGGTGGTGCCATCACCAGCGACATCGTTGGTCTTGGTCGCCACTTCCTTGAGAAGTTGCGCGCCCATGTTCTCGAACGGATTCTCCAGGTCGATCTCACGAGCAACGGAAACACCGTCCTTTGTTACGGTCGGGGCGCCGTACTTCTTGTCCAGGACAACCAGACGACCCTTCGGTCCAAGTGTGGTCATCACGGCGCGGGAAATCTTCTCCACACCGGCAACCAAAGACTTACGGGCTTCCTCATTGAATTGTAATTGCTTTGCCATATTATCGTAACCTCTCCATTAGTATTTGATTTCGTTTTTGAATGGCTTTTTCTACCGTGATGTAATGTACTCATTTTTCAGGGAAGAGGCAAGGTCAAATTTTTCTTACCCCAACCATACGCTTGCTGTGGTTTTCTCTCAGTACTGAAGAAGCTTGCGGACACCCCTCAGTACCTTCCTTACGTGATGGATACCATTATCTCTTGACCATATGGGATAGTGGTCCGATAGATATGTTCCCCCCAGACATTCCGAAGCTTCTCATCTTCCAGAAGAATGGATTCTGTCTTCGGAATACCTTGAAATTCCAAGCAGGCGGGACCGATCATCAATCCAGTTGCCGTACGTTGTGGGAAAAAGGCACTCATCAGGACCAGTTCGTGGGAGACGCTTGTCCGTACCACATCCCGGATGACGACGCAACCATTGCCGAAGCTGACCTCTCTCCGATAGGACTCCAAAGGCATGGAAGGAGGATACGCTTTGGCAAGCTCACAGGAAACCCCATGATCGGAAACCATCACGTCCGTCGCACGGAAGGACGCCCCTGCCTGTTGCTGGAACGAAGGGAAAATCGTCAGGTTGTGGAACCAGTCCTGCATCGTCCAGATGGTATACCGCTCGGGAGAAAAGGTCTTCGCGGTGTACGTTTCAACGCCAACATCGATCAACACCGGTTTCCCTTCCTTGAAAAGGATGATGGACCCCGTGTCGTTATGATTGTGTGACACCCCATTGTTTCCGGCATTCAGCGCCACATCGAATCCCTTCGTCCGGAACAGATGAAGGCCGGTCGAAGGGAAATGAACGGCGCCTGTTTTCCGCTGGTCCGCAATCGGGACATCAGGAGCTTCCGTCACTTCCTTCCAGAGAGCATAGGTACAGAGCCGGTCAAACGCATATCGGGAGGAGAGCAACAGCTTTTCCGGTATCGAGCGACACATCCATCTCGTTCGGAAAAAACGCATCAAATCGGTATCATGGACCGCTTTCGCAAAACCATACTCCTTCAGGCCGGAAGGGGCGATCCGGGCTGAACAATCCGAAAAATTGAAATACCAATCTTCAGAGATATGCATCTGCTTCACGAACGCCGCCATATTCCGGATCTTGGCTTCCTCGAATACGCAGGAGAATGCGTTTCCCGTCATCCCCTGCAACACCCAGAGAGAACCAAACAACGTCACCGCCGCATGATGGTAGTACTCCGGCCCCTCTTCGCACGCGCCATCATCCCCGTATCCTTCAAGGAACCGATCAAGCGTCCGGCATGCGTGTTGGATCGCCTGTTGCTTGCGGATGGGATCCGCAACCAGCAGCGCATAACAGAGCAAGACGTTCTGCGTACACCAAGGCCCCCAGTTGTTGACTTGCTCCCCGCCATCCCCCATCCACCAGAAATGCATCGTTTCATACGGAATGAGGATCCTCCGTTCAATCTCCGCCTTCACATGCCGGATCGCCTCACCAGGCAACCGATCATCCAAAAGCGTGACGGTAAGGGCGAGCAACGCCGCAGTTTCCGCCGCATGAAGGCAAATGATCGGCCGTGTGGTGTCCGGATACGCAATAATCCGCGCATCCCGTTGATAGAGGTTGTGCGCGGGGAGCCACCAGGCGATTTCCGAAGTAATGAGATACACCAGATCCAAAAGCGAAGGAATGCAGGCATCCGTCTGGTCGAAAAACGCAGCGAACAGCAGATCGGCAAGATCCGCGTTGCGTTCTTCCACCAAGCGCTGGTAATGGGTCCGGTTTCCATTCCGATGGAATTCACCAAACGCAGAAAGAGGAATGGAGGGATAAGTTTTCCCGATCAACGAGGCGGCATGGGATCTGAGGATCTGCCGCGTTTCTTCAGGAAGGATGTCCTGGGCAAGCAGGCGTGGAAAATGGGAAGCAACCTGAAAAGGAATGGTGGAAAGGTTACGCATTGCGATATTTCTCCTGATAATCGGTAGGACTCATATGGGCATATTTTTTGAACACTTTGGAAAAATA
>JAKVPA010000014.1 GCA_022482495.1 Sphaerochaeta sp.
TCATTCCACAATCGTCACGGTATCTTCCCTGACCTTCCATTCGGAAGAGGGAGCGACGGCGGCATACCCTACGGCAAGGATGGCTGTCGGAACATAGCCGGCGGGAACGCCGAACGAGGAATAGTCCCCAGGCGTCCTGCTGATACGGTTACACCACACCGACGAAAGCCCCAGCGCGTGGGCGGCCTGCATCATGTTGGTCATGGCGCACCCGGTATCCTGGCCGGCGAATGAATTTCCCTGCTGGATGGAGACGATGATCAACGTGGGAGCCTGATAAAAGCTGCCGCCTTTCCCATCTCCGCCGATGGCCAGATCCAGCGCGGAGATCTTCTCTTCATTGCGCAGGACGGTGAAATGCCACGGTTCCTGATGCATGCCGTTGGGGGCGTAGCGCCCCGCTTCGACCACCTGCATCACCAGATCCATCGGGACCTGCTTCTTCATGTACGCCCGCACACTGCGGCGGGACAACAACGATTTTACTACGGTATTCATGAGGTTTTCTCCTTCCCTTCCTTTTCCTGCTTTTGCTCTTTCTGCTCTGTCTGTTGGGCGATGATCCGTCCCATCGGGACGAACCCTTCCCCCATCACCTGGTAGGTCTCATGGACGAACACAAACGCCGTGGGATCCTCGTCTTGGACGATCCTGAGGAGCCGGTTGATCTGCTGGTTGTGCACCACCGCCAAGAGGATGGTCCGCTGCTTGCCGGTGAAGATACCAACCCCGGTGAGCAACGTGCCGCCATGGTGCAGCTCTTTGATGATCCGCTCCCCGATCCTCTGGTGCTTCTCGCTGATGATGTACGCCGTCTTGGCGTACTTCGTTCCGATGGACATCACCATGAAGTTGATCATCTGGCTGGACAGATACAGCTGGATGATGGCGAACAGGCCCCGTTCCAGTCCGAAGACGGCGAAGCCTGCCAGAATGATACAGGCATCGGTGAGGAACAGACAGGTCCCCAGGTTCATCGGCGTGTATTTGTTCAGGATCTGGGCGATGATGTCCGTGCCGCCGGTGTTGGAACCACTGCGCATCACGATGCCGATGCCACTGCCAAGCAGCACCCCGCCGAAGACGGCGGCAAGCAGCGTGTCCATCCGGTCCCCGTAGGTCAGGATTCCATTGTAGCCGGTCAGATTGCCGAACAGGCTGACGAACGCCGACAGGCTCACCGCACCAACCAGGCTCTTCACTCCATAATAGGCGCCGAACACATGCATGCCGATCAAGAACAACGGAACGTTGATCATCAGCATGGAAAGACCAGGATCCCATCCCATCGTATGGTACAGGATCGTGGCGATGCCGTTCACCCCTCCACCGGCGATCTTCGCCGGCGTGGTGAAAACACCTACAGAGAATCCGGCCAGCATCGTGCCGACCAGAATGTACAGATACTCCCGAACAATGTGCCGGTTTTTCATCAGTCAGGCCGCCGGTCTCCAAAGACCAACGTGGCCGAAGGCCGGTCGATGAACAGGTCACAACCGTTATGCCAGCGAAGCATGGCGCACGGCGCGAACGGGGAAGCTTCGTCGAACAGGCACATCGCAACCGCCTTCGCCTTGCGCAGGTCAGGCACCGTCGCAATGATCTTCCTCGCCTTCAGCACCTGCCGGACACTCATCGTGATGGCCTGCTGCGGCACGGCATCCATCTGGGGGAACCATCCCTCGGTGACCTGCTGTTTGCGACACCGGTCAGCCAACGTCACCTGGATAAACGGCTCCTCCGTCTGGATCTTCGCCGTGGGAGGATCGTTGAACGCGATGTGTCCGTTCTCACCCACCCCGATGAACGCCACGTCCACCGACGTATGGGCGATCAAGGCATTGAGCCGTTCGATCTCCTTCTCAACGTCCGGAGCATTGCCGTCAATATAATGCATCGCCCCCAACGTGGGGACTTTGCTGACAAAATAGGTCTTCAGGTAGGAACGGAAGCTTGCCTTGTCCGTCTCAGAAAGCCCAACGTACTCATCCACATGGAACGCCTCGACCTTCTCCCACGGAATATCCTGCTCCACCAAACGGGAGAGCATGTCCAGCTGGGACAGCCCTGTGGAAAGGACGATCACCGCCTTTCCCCGCTTGCGGATCGCTTCCTTGATCCACCACGCGCCAAGATTCGCCGCGCTTTCGGCGAGACTTGCCTTGTCATCACACAATACCACACGCATACCAACGCCTCTTTGCCATTGTATACCGCAACCCCATGCTTCTGCATAGGGGGTCAGACGAACACTTCCTCACTGTTCTTCGCCTGCTGCACGTAGGACTGCAGCGGAATCGCCACCCGACGGAACACATCGGTCAGCGGTACGGAGCCGAACAGGGAAAGCACCTGCTGGTTGAATCCGAAATCAGCCGTAATGGTGGTTACCTTCTGACGGGCCATCTGCCGGGCGAACGCGTCGAACATCAGGCGGAACAACCCCATGCCACGATACGTCGCGTCCACCCCGTAGAACACCAGATTCGCCTCATTATCCTTCACCCCGTAGATCATCATCCCACAGATCTCGCCGGCTGCGCTGCGTGCGAACACGTAGCGCTTTTCCGAAAGTTCCCTCAGGTTGCGCGTCACCAGATCGGGGATTCCTCCGTCGGAGAGGAGACGGGAGAACAGCGCGTCTCCATCCCCCCCACGTTCCGCAAACTCCACGGAGAAATCCTCCAGGAGCAGATCCCCCAATCCTTCCTGATCCTCATCCGTCTCTGATCCGGAAAGGGCGATGGCCCCCCGCTCCTCACGGTACCAGGCGGTCACCACCTTCTCCATCTCATGTTGCTTGAACCCATACCAGGCCTGAAGCAGGCTGCCCTGTTCGGAAAGCACGTCCTTGAACCGACGAAACACCCCTTTGCCCCCCTGCAACGTGGTGGACAACCGATCGCGATAGTACGGATTACGCACCTTATCGATGAATTTTTCCATCAGACGGAACCCATCGGCGCTGGTCCAGTCGGGGAGGTCCAGATACCGGTCTTCCTCGTCCTCATCGGCGTCGATCGCATCGCGTTCGGTGACCAACGCCTCCTTCAGATCCAGGCAGGATTCCGTCTCCTGGTTCTCCATGGCGAAGATGATCTGATCCAGCAATTCGAGGTCAATGCCGGCATGGAATATTTACTTTGCATAGCGTTATTTTACGGCCTGCCGGCCATTTCATCAACCTTGACAATCAAGCCGAAAGAATATGATAGTATACAGGTGAACTTAGATATCCTAACTTATGATAACGAGGAGTTAATCGTATGAGCACAATTGAAAGCATCGAAGCAAGGGAAATCCTTGACTCTCGCGGAAATCCGACCGTGGAGGTCGAAGTTACGTTGGAAGACGGTTCCATGGGACGGGCTGCTGTTCCGTCCGGCGCGTCCACCGGTGTGCACGAAGCGGTGGAGCTTCGTGACGGCGACAAGAAGCGCTATGGTGGCAAGGGCGTGCTGAAGGCCGTTGAAAACGTCAACGAAGTGATCGCCCCGGAGTTGGAGGGTATGGACGCCCTTGACCAGGTGGCCATCGACCGCACGATGATCAAACTGGACGGCACCCCGAACAAGAGCAAGCTGGGCGCCAACGCCATTCTCGGCGTTTCCATGGCCGTGGCTCGCGCCGCCGCCGATTATCTTGCCGTCCCCTTGTTCCGCTACCTCGGTGCCTATCACTCCTGCATCCTTCCCGTTCCGATGGCCAACATCCTCAACGGTGGTGCGCACAGCGACAACAAAGTCGACTTCCAGGAGTTCATGGTCATGCCGATCGGAGCCCCCAGCATGCATGAAGCGATCCGCTGGACCGCTGAGGTGTTCCATTCTCTGAAGAAAGTGCTCGGCGCCAAGGGCTACAATACGGGTGTCGGTGACGAGGGCGGTTTCGCTCCCGACCTTGCAGAGCAACGAAGAGGCGCTCGAGGTGATCATGGAGGCCATCAAGGCCGCCGGATACACCACCGGACGTGACGGCGACTTCATGATCGCCCTGGATCCGGCCGCTTCCGAGCTGTACGACGAGAAAACCGGCAAGTACTGCCTGAAGTGGACCACCAAGGAGATGAAGACCTCCAAGGAAATGGTCGATATGTGGGAAGACTGGGTAACCCGTTACCCGATCATCTCGCTGGAAGACGGCATGGCCGAGGATGACTGGGAAGGCTGGAAGATGCTGACCGACCGCATCGGCGACCGCGTCCAGCTGGTCGGCGACGACCTGTTCGTCACCAACACCGAGCGTCTGAAGATGGGTCTGGAGAAGGGCGTGGCCAACTCCATCCTGATCAAGGTCAACCAGATCGGTACCCTGACGGAGACCTTCGAAGCCATCGACATGGCCAAGCGCAACGGCTATACCGCCGTCGTTTCCCATCGCTCCGGTGAGACGGAGGACAGCTTCATCGCTGACCTGGTCGTCGGTCTGGAGACCGGTGAGATCAAGACCGGTTCAATGAGCCGCTCCGAACGGATCTGCAAGTACAACCAGCTGATGAGAATCGAGGATTACCTCGGGGATACGGCGAAGTACGCAGGCCGCGACGCGTTCCGCGTGCTGAAGAAGCACTAAGGCAACAGGTTTTGCCATGACGGCGTTCCTTTCGGGGGACGCCGTTTTTCATTGCCCGGAAAACCTGCTATGCTCTGTCTGTCATGAGTGAACTCTGTTATCGTTGCTTCAAACCAAAGAGCGCCTGTCTCTGTCCGTACATCAAGGAAGCGGACACCGGGGTGAAGTTTCTCATTTTGATGCATCCCAAGGAAGCGTACCACCAGCGGACCGGCACCGGCCGCCTCGCCGCGCTGTGCCTGAAGGACAGTGAGATCCAGATCGGCGTGGATTTTACCCATGATGCGAAGGTCAACGCGTTGCTTTCCGACCCGCAGTACGAGCCGTACCTGCTGTTCCCTTCCCCCCAGGCGAAGAATGCCCGTACGGTGGAGATTCCACCGGGAAAACAGCTCCTCGTCGTCGTGCTGGACGGCACCTGGCCCTGCGCCCGGAAGATGCTCCGCATGAGCGCAAACCTCCAGGCTCTCCCCACCCTTTCGTTTGTCGGAACGTACCGCTCCGCCTTCACGTTCAAAAGGGAACCGAGTGAGGAATGTCTGTCCACCATCGAGTCCTGCCACTACCTGGTCAAGGAACTCCAAACGGAAGGAAAAGCAAAGATCTGTGATGTCTCGTCGATGCTCACCGTTTTCCAGAAAATGGTGGCGCACCAGATCGTGTCGGAACACCAGCGAAAGGAAGCCGAAGCGAACGGGGTGGAAGATTCATTCCACCACCGTGGTCGTTCATGACAGCGCCTGTTTGATCTCGCTCCAGGAAAAGCCCTTGCGTAGCAGTTTTGCCACCAGCTTCTGTTGATCGCTGGTGGTGCGACGGGCCATTGCGACCGCCTGGGAAAGGAATGCCTCACCCTGTTCGGCGAACGCGGCATCCACCGCTCTGGCCGCTTCGTCCCGGGAAATTCCCTTGGCCACCAGACGCTGGACCAACAGCGGCTTTCCTTCCGGATTCCTCCGTTGACGGGAACGGATCATCGACTCGGCGTAGCGCGCCTCATCCAACGAGCCTTCTTCCTTCAGTTGGGAAATGACGGGATCGATATCCTCGCCGAAGAACCCACGGGCCTGGAGTTTTTCCTTCAGTTCCTTGGTGGTGTGTTCCCGCATGGAGAGGAGGGAGAGCGCCTTCTCCTGGCAATCGTCACGCCGCTTCAGGCGCTTGATCTCCTGATACTGCCTCTCATCCAGTTCCTGTCCCTCGGACAGGTGCCAGGCGGAAAGCTGTCGTGCCGAGATATGAAAAGGAGGATCCTCCTTGGCAATGGCAAACCATCCATTGCCGGAAGATCCTCGCTTGATGACCGCGTACGCCACAGGTTAACGCTTGCTGAACTGGAACCGGCGGCGAGCGCCTTTCTGGCCGTACTTCTTGCGTTCGACCATACGGGAGTCCCGCGTAAGGAATCCACCAGCGCGGAGCGCAGCCTTGGAGGCTTCATCCTGCTGGAGCAACGCGCGGGCGATGCCCATGCGGCAGGCACCAGCCTGTCCGGCGGGGCCACCACCGACCACATTGATCAGGATGTTGAACTTGGTCAGATTGTCCGTGGCTTCAAGGGGCTGCTTCACCATGAAGGTCAGCAACTCATTGCCGAAATACTCGTCAACGCCACGGCCGTTCACCGTGATCTTCCCGTCACCTTCGCGAAGGTAGACACGGGCAACAGCGGTCTTGCGTCTCCCGACACCACGGCCGAGATCCTCGACGACTTTCTTTTCTTCTTTCTTCGTTGTAGCCATTTCCTCTGCTCCTACTTCACTTCGATGACTTCAGGTTTCTGAGCCATGTGCGGATGATTCGGTCCCGCATAGACGTGGACGTTTTTCATCAGACGACGTCCAAGCCTGTTGTTGGAAAGCATGCCTTTGACAGCCACTTCCATAGGATACACAGGATTGCGCTTCAAGGTGGTGATGTAGTTCTCCGCCCGCAGGCCACCGATGTACTGTGAATGCCGGTAATACATCTTGTCGTGCGCCTTGTTGCCGCTCAAAACGGCCTTCTCCGCGTTGATGATGATGACGTAGTCACCGATCTCCTGATGAGGAACATACTCCGGCTTGTGTTTGCCGCGGACAAGACTGGCGGCCAAAACCGCGACTTTTCCGAGTTCCTTTCCCTCAGCGTCGATCAGATACCACTTGCGGGTAAACTGTGACGGCTTCAAAAAAATAGTGTCCATTCTGAACCCCAATTCCTTGCAGGATATTCCCTGCGATTTCAGCTCCCCGCCATGGGCAGGTGCCCGCTCCCGCAACCTTCCATCGAATGGCCCTGTTCCTTCGTTCCTCCGGCGAGCATACCAGATTCCCTCATTGAACCCGAACCAATCCCATCTCCCTGCACCCTGATGGTTTCCAAACGGCTTCCGGCGCGTTCCCTGGGAAAGGAATGGATCAGCACCTGCGTCCGTTGGTACGCCATCCGGGCCCTGAAGGTGGAAACACCAACAAAAGGTCCCGTTCACGTAAAACGTTCCGTCAAAAGACGGCAACCGACATACTATACCGATTCCCCAATCTCTGTCCAGAGAACGAGCAAGATCAGTCGCTGATTTTCTCCAGTTTGGCGTACTTGCTGATGAACGTCGCCGTTTTCCCAGAATCAAAATGGACGACGATCACCTCGGGGCCTCCGCTCTTCTTGACCTCCTGGATGTACCCCGGGCCATACGACTCGCTGAGCACCCGCTCTCCCCGCTGGAAAATCCCCCCGTCCGTCGCCTCCGTATGGGTGACGGTATAGGTGAACGGCTTGGCTTCCGATCCGAATCCTTTGTGCAGCAACGAGGAACCGGAGGTGGCGAACACACCGCTGCGCCGTGGCCGGGTTCCGTCGCCGGTGGTGGGGCGATGGCTCCTGCGCTCCTCCAGCGAACCCATGCCGTTCCATCCGGAAGCTGGGGCCCACACGTCTTCATCGTGCGTTTCCACCAACCCGTCGGTGATCTCCCCAAGGAACCTGCTTGGCTGGTTGTACCGTGTCTGTCCGTACAAGCGGCGCTGCCGGCAACTGGTAAGCACCAGCTGGCGCTTGGCACGGGTGACGGCCACGTAGAAAATCCGCCGTTCTTCCTCACAGGACGGATCCTCGTCGATGGACATCGAGCTGGGGAACAACCCTTCTTCCAGACCAACCACGTAGACGTTGTCGTACTCCAAACCTTTGGTGTTGTGCATGGTGATCAACGTGACGCCCGGTTTGTCCGCCGGATCCAGGTATCCGATGGTCGTCGTGTCCAGCGCCAACGTCTCCAGGAACGCGGAAAGCGCAGAGCGGTCCTCCCCGTACTGGGACGCCTGGGTGACCAGCGTATCGAAATCAGCCACTCTGCCGCCCCCTTCCCGCTCACGCCCTTCCTTCTTGTCCAGTTCGGTGTACAGGGCGATCACGCCACTCTGGGAGAACAGCTTCTGCAGGGCGTCGGACAACTTCGCCTGGTCGAGCAACGCCCCGCATTCAGAGAGGAGATCAAAGAAGCGCAGCGCGCCTTCCTTCGCCTTTCCTGACAGCGGCGCCGTCTTCAGCGCCTGGATGTAATCGTTGTCCGCCGCCTCCGCCGTCGCCTCGATGGCGGCAAGCGCCGTCTTTCCGATGCCACGGGCAGGCTTGTTGACCATCCGGCGGAAACTGACCACGTCCTTGGGATTGCACAGAAGGTACATCAATGACAGACCATCCTTGACCTGTTCACGATCGTAGAACTTCAGCGCACCGACCACCTTGTACGGGATGGTGTACCCCGGCTTGACGAATTCCTGCTCAAACAGACCGCTCTGGGCGTTAGTGCGGAACAGTACCGCCGTGTGGTCATAGTCCCCCTGGGATTTGATCATCCGCGCGACCAGCGACGCCTCGGCCTGCTCGTCATGCAGAAAGAACAGTTTCGGTTTGGGTCCGTCGTTGTTCTCCGTCCACAGTTTCTTCAGGTCGCCGCCCTTGTGGTTGTGGAGGATGACGCTGTTTGCCACGTTGAGGATGCTGGGAGTGCTGCGGTAGTTCTGTTCCAACTTGATCACCCGGGTAGCCGGATACGCCTTGCGGAAACTGTCGATGTTGCCCACCTCGGCGCCCCGGAACCGGTAGATGCTCTGGTCGTCATCCCCGACGACGCAGAGGATCGCCTGGGGGCCGGCCAGCTTCTGGAGCAGGCGGAACTGCATCACGTTGGTATCCTGGTACTCATCCACCAGAATCATTCGGAACCGGTTGTGGGCCCAATGCGCCACATCCGGGTCATCCAGAAGTTCCGTAGTCCGGAGGATCAGATCGGCGAAATCGACGCATCCCGTCTGCCTCAGCGTCTCCTGGTACCTGCGGTACATCTCCCACAGGAGCTGGTCCGGCCCCTTCTGGATCACCGTCGGGTCCACCCCGCGGTCCTTCAGCAGGCTGATCTTCTTGGCGTAGCCACGGAGCACCTTGACGTCATAACCGCTGTACGCCTTGCGCAGCACTTCCAGTGACGCGTCATCGTCGTAGATGGTGAAGTTCGGGGACAATCCCGCCTTGTCGGAGAACATCCTCAGCACCCACGCGCCGAAGCTGTGGAACGTCCGGATGACGCACTCCTTCATATCAGGCCGGTCGGGCAGCATGGAGACGGCCCGTTCCTTCATCTCGTTGGCCGCCTTGTTGGTGAAGGTGACCGCAAGAATCTGGCGGGGCGGAATGCCCAGGACGGAGACGGCGTAGGCGATCTTCGTCGTGATGACCCGCGTCTTGCCCGAACCTGCACCTGCCAGGACGAGAAGCGGAACGGAGTTTTCCTCCACCGCTTCCCGTTGCTGGGGGTTCAGACGGTCCAACAGCTCATCCATCATGTCGCCACCGCCTCCAGATCCAGCCCGTTGACCGAACGGATCCCCGCCGTGACGATCTGTCCGGCCTTCAAGCCGCTGCCCAGCACGACGGTCAGGCCATCCACCTCCGGCGCCTGGCTGTAGATCCGTCCAATGGCCATGTCCTCCCCGTTCACTTCCTCTTCCAGAAGCACGGGGAACGTGCGGCCGACGAACCGTTTCAGACGACTTTGGGTGATGCCGTCCTGGATGGTCTCCAGTTCCTTCTTCCGCCGGTTGGCGGTGCGCTGGATCGCCTCATGTTCCTTTTCGCTGCGCATCCGGTACGCTTTGGTCCCTTCCTCCCTGCTGTAGACGAACGCCCCCATCCAATCGAACTGGGCGTCGATGACGAACTGGCGAAGCGTGGCGAACGCTTTGGCGTCCTCTCCGGGGAAAGCCGACCATCAAGGTGGTGCGGATCACCGCGTCAGGCAAAATGTCCCGGATATGCCGGACCAGGTCCAGATACCGCTGGGGGTCCCCGGTGCGCCCCATGGCGGCCAGAACCTCCTTGTCGGCGTGCTGGGCGGGGAGATCGAAATAAGGAAGCAGCCTGTCATGCTCCTTCACATAGGAAGGAAGCCAGTCGGGGAAGAAATCGGGATGGATGTACAGCATCCGCATCCGCCAGGATCCGGGGACGTCCATCAAACCGTCCAGCAACTCCCGGAAATGGCTCTGCCCGTCCCAGTCCTTTCCGTAGGCGGCCAGATCCTGGGCGATCAGATTGATCTCCTTGACGCCGTGGGAGACCAGATCCTCCATCTCGTCCTGAACGCTGGAAAGCGGCCGGGAACGGAGCGGACCACGGATCAACGGGATGGCGCAGTAGCTGCACCAGTGGTTGCATCCCTCGCTGATCTTCAGATACGCGGAGCCGGGGTAGCCAAGCAGCTGCCCCCGCTGGTAGGTTTCCTTGTCAGGATCCGGATAGGCGGGAACGACCAGAGCCCGTTTGCCGTCCAGCACCTTTCGGGCGACCTCGGAGATCCGGGACAGATCCCGGTTGCCGAAGATGGCGGACGCCTCGGGAAGGTCCTTGTACAACTCATCGCTGTACCGCTGGGCCAGACATCCGCCGACGATGACTTTCGCCGTCGGATTGAGCTTGCGCAGTGAAAAGAACGTGGAAACGCTCTCCTCCCTGGCTTTCTCGATGAACCCGCAGGTGTTGACGATGATCAGATCCGCCTCTGCGGCATCCTCGGTGCGTTCGAATCCGTCATCGGCCAGCCGCTTGAGCATCACTTCCGCGTCCACCTGGTTCTTTGCGCACCCCAGGTTCTCCACATACACTTTTTTCGCCATCTCGGACCTCTCGGAGTGTACCATACCCGAAAGGAGACGTCATTGCAAGCCAAAAACCACTATCTTGTTTTCATCCATGGACTTATTTTTTTCTTTCCAAGTTTCTTGCATAAATATGTTTCTTGCTATAGTATGGAAAAACGCTGTTTTCAGGGGTGTTTCCCATCCCCTCAGGTATCTCTCATTACGAGGTTGCAATGATCAAATACATCATTAAACGAATCATTGGCATGATTCCCACCTTGCTGATCATCATCACGCTGAGCTTCTTCATCGTGCGTGTGGCTCCGGGAGGCCCATTCGCCACGGAACGCGCCATGCCGGAAGTCATCGAAGCGGAACATCAAGGCGAAGTACCACATGGATGAGCCATTGATCAAACAGTATGGCCGGTATCTGTTCGACGTCATGCGGGGAGATCTCGGTCCGTCGTACAAATACAAGGACTACGACGTCAACTACTACATCTTCAACAGCCTGCCCAACTCCATGGTGCTGGGGACCATCTCCATGGCCATCGCCTTGGTGGTGGGCATTCTCCTGGGAGTCTTGGCGGCGATCTACCAGAACTCCTGGGTGGATTATCTCTGTATGGCGTTCGCCGTCATGGGGATATCCATACCACTGTTCGTCATCGCGCCAATCCTGCAGATGATTTTCGCCTTGAACCTCAAATGGTTCCCCACCAGTGGATGGTACACCACCGGCCAAGGGTGGAAATCAGTGGTGCTTCCCGCCATGGCCCTTTCCTTTGAGTATTTCGCCACCATTGCCCGTCTTACCCGCTCTTCCATGCTGGAGACGTTGCGCAGCGACTACATCCGGACAGCGAAGGCCAAAGGCATGAAAGGCAGCCAGATCATCATGAAGCATGCCATGAAGGGGGCAATGCTCCCGGTAGTCAGCTATCTGGGACCGGCGTTCGCCGGCATCATCACCGGTTCGGTGGTCGTCGAGCAGATCTTCCGTGTCCCGGGACTGGGCAAGTTCTTCGTGCAAAGTTCGTTCAACCGTGACTACACCCTGATCGTCGGCGTCGTCATCGTCTATTCGGTCATTTTGGTGTTCATGAACCTGATCGTGGACATCGTCTATGCGCTGCTTGACCCGCGCATCACCTACAAATAAGAGGTCCAGGAATGGCAAAGAAACAAGAACAGGCAGTCAATGAATTCAACCAGGTGGTGGAAGGGAACAGCCTGGGAAAGGATGCATGGAGACGACTGAAGAAGAACAAGATGGCCATCATCGGCATGGTGACCGTCATCGTCTACGCGCTCCTCTCGGCGTTCGCTCCCCTGCTTCCCCTGCATCCGTACGATGAGATCATCCTGGACCACCAGCAGCTTCCTCCCTCCCTGCACGCCACGGCGGGAGAACTGATGCTGAAGAACAAACTGCAGGACATGTACTTCCAGGCATGGAGGAACGGAGAACTGAAGCTCACACCGGAGCAGGACGCACAGATCAAGGCGTGGATCAAGGACAGCAAGACGACCAAGGTATGGTCTCTGGTGTACACCGAAGGCGAAGCCCAACGGCAAGCCGGTACGTTTGCGTTCAACGCCTCGGCGCAACGCACGCTGGATCGTCTGCAGACAAAGATTGCCAGCGAACTGTTCGTCACCATCTCCAAGGCATACTACACGGACAGTGACGGCAAGAAGCACGACATCTCCAAGATGAGTTACCAGGAACTGGTCCCCATCTACGCCGACTTGATCGGAGCCGACCAGCAGAAGATCATCGCGCAGACGGAAGTCGAGGTGAAGAACCAGATCCTCAACGACGTCAAGGCGAAGACCCCTGACCTGAGTGATGAAGACGCCCAATTGAACGTGGAATTGGAACTGAAGAGCATGGGAGAGAAAGGATTCAACGAAACGGCGCGCCAGAACGTCTATGGCAAAATCCTCACCCAGGCGCAGAAGACCTGCGAACGGGATCTGACCAAGCAGGCGAAAGATGGGACGGTCACCTTCCCGCTGAAGGAAAGCTACCAGCTGAATGACTCCATTGATCTTTCCATCGAGGCATCCAAGAAGCACAGCAGACGATATCTGCTCGGCACAGACTACGTTGGCCGTGACATGCTCAGCCGGATCATCTACGGCGGACAGGTGTCCATCGCCATCGGCCTGGTCGGCACACTGACATCCGTGTTGATCGGCATTCTGATCGGCGCTCTTGCCGGATACGTCGGCGGCAAGACGGATTACATCCTGATGCGTATCGTCGACATCATGTACGGACTGCCGTACATGCTGCTCGTCATCATCTGCATGGCCATCTTCGGGCGGAACATCATCAACCTGTTCGTCGCCTTGGCCATGGTAAGCTGGCTGACCATAGCCCGTATGGTGCGTGGCCAGATCATGAGTCTGAAGAACAGCGAATTCGTCGAGGCGGCCCGTTCGATGGGAGCTTCAACCTGGCGGATCATCCTGAAGCATATGATCCCCAACTCCCTGTCCGTCATCATCATCTACTCCACCCTCCGCGTCCCGGCGTTCATCATGCAGGAATCGTTCCTGTCGTTCCTCGGCCTTGGCGTCCAGGCACCGTACGCGTCCTGGGGATCGTTGGTTGGAGACGCAGTGGATGGCATGACGCTGTATCCATGGCGTCTGCTGTTCCCCGCCCTGGCGATGACCATCTTCCTGTTCGCGATGAACTTCTTCGGTGATGGGTTACGCGACGCCTTCGACCCGCAGTCGAAGAACCAACTGTAAGGAGGCCGACACATGTTGAAACCGAACGCAAAGACCGTGTTGGAGGTCAAGGACCTCCAGACCTATTTCCGGACGGACGCCGGCATCCTCAAGGCGGTTGACGGAGTATCCTTCACGCTTCATGAAAATGAAACCCTCGGCCTGGTCGGGGAATCGGGAAGCGGCAAAAGCGTGACCAACCTGTCCATCATGCGGTTGGTCCAATCCCCTCCGGGAAAGATTGTCGGAGGCCAGATTCTCTTCGAAGGAGAGGACATCCTCAAGTTGCCGGAGAGCGAACTGCGCAACATCCGGGGCAACAAGGTCAGTATGATCTTCCAGGATCCGATGACCAGCCTGAACCCGTTCCTGAAGATTTCCACCCAGATGGTGGAGACGATCCGGCTCCACGAGAATAGCATCAGCAAGAAAGAGGCGTTGCAACGCTCCATCGACATGCTGAAGCAGGTCGGCATCCCGGCGGCGGAAAAGCGGATCTTCTGCTATCCCCACCAGTTCTCCGGTGGCATGCGCCAACGGGTGATGATCGCCATGGCCCTCTCCTGCAAGGCGGAAGTGTTGATCGCCGATGAACCAACCACCGCCCTGGATGTCACCATCCAGGCGCAGATCCTTGAATTGATCCAGAAGCTGTCCCGTGAACTGGGGACGGCCGTCATTTTGATCACCCACGACCTGGGCGTGGTCGCCGGCATGTGTGACCGCGTCTGCGTCATGTACGCCGGACGAATCGTCGAGCAGGCGTTGACCGACGACCTGTTCGCCCGTCCGCTCCACCCCTACACCGAAGGCTTGATCGCCAGCGTCCCGCACATGGATCCGGCAAGCAAGGCGAAACGGCTGTTCTCCATCGAAGGACAACCACCCAACGTCATTGACCTGCCCCCGTGCTGCCCGTTCCATCCGCGATGCCACAAGTGCATGGAAATCTGCAAGCACGCCTATCCGCCGTATCACCAGATGGATGCCGAACACAGCGTCTCCTGCTGGCTGTACGCTACGGAAGCGGAAAAACAACAGGCCTTGAAGGAGGAGAAGGCATGAGCGAACCACAGAAAAAGCCCTTGCTTGAGGTCAAAGGCCTGAAGCAATTCTTCCCTATTTCCAGCGGATTCTTCAACCGCAAGACCAGTTACATCCGCGCGGTGGATGACATCTCCTTCGATGTATACCCCGGCGAGACGCTGGGAATCGTCGGTGAATCCGGATGCGGCAAATCGACCACCGTCCGTTCCATCGCCCAGCTGTACAAGCCCACTGCGGGCCAAGTGCTGTTCGAGGGAAAAGACCTGTGCAAATCCACCGAGCAGGAAATGCTGATGGCCCGCAAGAACATGCAGATGATCTTCCAGGATCCGTACGCGTCCCTGGACTCCCGCATGACGGTGCGCTCCATCATCGCCGAGCCGCTGATCATCTACAACAAACGGAACATGCTGGAGAAGCATCTCTCCAACGATGAGATTGAGGAACGGGTCGAAAGCCTGATGGAACGGGTCGGCCTGAACCGGCTGTTCAAAAACCGTTATCCCCACGAATTCTCCGGTGGGCAACGGCAGAGGATCGGCATCGCCCGGGCCCTTGCCCTGCAGCCGAAGATTATTCTGGCCGATGAACCGGTCTCCGCGCTGGATGTTTCCATCCAGGCGCAGATCCTCAACCTCCTTGCCGACCTGCAGGAAGAGTTCGGACTGACCTACGTGTTCATCGCGCACGACCTTGCCGTCATCCAGCACATCTCGACCCGCGTGGCCGTCATGTACCTGGGCAAACTGATGGAACTGGCCGACGCGTTGGAACTGTACGCCCATCCGCTGCATCCCTACACCGAGGCGCTTCTCTCCGCCGCCCCGATCCCCGATCCCAAGATTGAGCGGAAGCGGCAACGGATCATCCTTACCGGTGACGTTCCGTCTCCGGACCACATCCAGCCGGGCTGTTACTTCTACGACCGCTGTCCGAAGAAGATGCCGTTCTGCAAGGACCACATCCCGCCATTCTTCGAGATCAACGAAGGACACAAAGTCGCCTGCTGGCTGTACGACAAAGAACACCACGCATAACACAAAGACCTGCCGGTTGGCAGGTCTCTTTTTGCGTCAAGCAAAACAAGGAAAACGAATCGGTTACAGTCCGTAAATCCGACGGACCAGCTTCAGGTCATCATCCGACGAACGCGCCAAAGCGAGGACGATGTCCAGCGGGAGCATCCGCTCCTCGCCCGGTTTGACCGGCCCTCCGGCTCCGACGCCCGGCTCCTCACCGGTTGCCAGGTATTCCACCGATGTCCTGATCAGTTTCGCGATCTTGCAGGCTGTGGTGATGGAGGGGAAAATTCCCCGTGACCGCTGGGTGATCAACAGAGGATAGCTCAAATCCAATTTGTCGGTGATTTCCTTGATGGAAAGCCCTGATTTTTTACGTTGTTCGTCAAAACGTTGCCAAAACGCTTTCGCTTCTTCTTCTTTCATGGCCGTAGTGTACGCATGTGATTTCGTATTCACAAGGTTATGTAACAAAAGTTCAATTTACTTCACAGAACCATCAATGATTCATCACCTAACCTCTTTGTTCCGCAAACAAACCAACCGTTTGGCGTGATTCTCTCCTTATTTCTTCAAATAAAAAAAATCCTCTGGCACAACGCCAGAGGATCCTTGAACGAGGGAATCGGAACGGTTACTTCTTGGACGATACGCCTTCGGTATGACCGCTTTCCTTCCACAGCTCATCGGCGATGGGCGCCCACGCCTTGGCGTAGTCGACGCACTTGTCGGTAAGGTGGTCCACCGTCTCCGGGCTCTGCAGATCGGTGGATTTGGCACCGGTCTCCGCAACCATCTTCTTCAGATAGCCGGGATTCTCCAACATCGGGCACGGCCGCAGCATGTTCTTGTTGAACGCCTGGTGGTCATGGTAGTCATTGAACAGCGGCTGGCGAAGCGCGTCAAACAGCGACATGTTCTTGATGTTCGCCGAACTGTAGTGGATGAACACGCACGGCTCCACATCACCGTTTGCGTTGATGTGCAGGTAGTTCTTGCCTCCGGCGATGCATCCGCCAACGTACTCGCCGTCGTTCTGGAAGTCCAGCGGCATGATCTCCAGCGGATTCTCCTTCGTCCGGATGGCGCGGATACGATGGTACATGTTCTTCCGCTGCTCCGGAGTGGGAAGCAGATCCAGCGACGCGTCATTGCCCACCGGCATGTAGTGGAAGTACCAGGCGTACAGCACGCCTTTGTCCACCAGCATCTGCAGGAACTTGTCCGACGTGACCGTCTCGATGTTCTTGCGGGTGTAGCAGATGGAGGTGCCGAACAGCAGCTTGTGCTGTTTGAGCAGATCCATTGCGTGCATCACCTTGTCGAACGTACCCGCTCCACGACGGGAATCGTTCTCTTCCTCGAATCCCTCGACGGAAATGGCCAGCGTCAGGTTCTTCACCGCCAGCATCTCCTGGCAGAACTTCTCGTCGACCAGCGTGCCGTTGGTGAATGCCATGAACTCACATTCACTGTGCTTCTTGCACAGCTTGATGATGTCATCCTTGCGGACCAGCGGTTCCCCGCCGGTGTACAGGTAGAAGAAGATGCCCAGTTTCTTGCCCTGCTCGATGATGGAGTCCATCAACTCATAGGACAGGTTGAGCTTGTGGCCGTATTCGGCCGCCCAGCATCCGGTGCACCGCAGGTTGCACGCCGACGTGGGATCCATCAAAAGCACCCATGGGAAGTTGGTATGATACTCTTCACGGAGCTTGCGCGCCTCGGCCAGTCCACGATACCCTGCCTCATAGGCCAGGTTCGCGGCCAGCGTGGTCAGCACGCCATTATCCACTTCATTGATGATCCTCGTTCCATATTTGACCCACTTGGAGTTGGGGTCATCAACGAAACGGGAGAAATTGTTGATGGCGTTCATCCCTTTCTTGGTATATTTGGCGTCCTCTTTGGTTGAGGGCATGTATTTTTCCAACAGCTTGACCAGATCCTGAATCCCTGTCTGAGGATTCTTCTTCACGTGGTTGATCGCGACATTCATCCCGGTGCGAATGGCGCCCCGTGTCATAGTATCTTTCATCGAAGGCATGCGTTACTCCTCATACTTCACACAAAGTATACTGAAAACCTGCTGAAGAAACCAGTCCTTTCCTTTGAAACTGCGCTTTCCTCATTCCGCAATCTCTTTTTTCTGTGAGGATTTACTCCAAAACGGAGTGAATGTCCCAGAAAAAAAAGGAGCCGCCCGAAGGCAGCCCCTGATTTCCGAGCAGTACGATCACTCGGGTTTCTCGTTTGGATTGGAGAGTCGGTAGATTCTCCGCACCAGTTTCATGTCCTCGTCCGAAGAGTGGGACATGGCCAAGACGACATCCAGAGGAATCAACTTCTGCTCCTCATGTGATGATCCGTCCCCCTGCCCAAGGTCTACAGAGACCTGTTCGCCCGTGGCCAGATACTCAACCGTAGTACCAAGGAACTTCGCGATTTTGCACGCGGTCAGTACAGGCGGGTAAATGTTCCGCGAACGTTGTGTGATCAACAGAGGGTAACTCAACCCCAGTTTTTCCGTGAGCGCTTTGATGGAAATGCCAACGCTTTTCCGTTGCTTGTCAAAACGTCCCCAGAATTCTTCAGCTCCAGCTTCTTTCATGTATACAGGTTTACCAAAAAAAACAGGATTTGAAAAGTTATTTCACAGAAATACCGCGATGTTTTAGGAAAAAACCTCTTCTTTTGTACAAAAACGTAAATTTTCCCATGTGGACACAAAACATTTTTGGTTTCAAGGGGGGCAATTGCCAGTTTTTCCCAAACATGGTATGCCAGAAGCGTGATGAAGAAAACCAACGCGATGCGCATTCTTGAGGCACAAGGCATTCCCTATGACGTGGTCCAGTACGAATGGGATGAGGAACATCTGGACGCCATCCACGCCTCCCACGAGGCGGGGCTTCCGCTGGAACAAGTATTCAAGACGATCGTCCTGAAAGACAGCGACAACCAGGTGTTCGTCTTCTGTCTGCCAGGTGACTTTTCCATCAGCATGAAGAAAGTGCGGGAGATCACCGGCAGCAAGAGCATCGACCTCCTGAAGCTGGACGACCTGCTGAAAACCACCGGTTATGTCCGTGGAGGCTGTTCCCCGCTTGGCATGATCCACAAGTACCCGACGTACATCGAGGAAACCGCCCAGCTTGAGGAGTACGTGTATGTCAGCGCAGGCCAGCGCGGCCTGCAACTGAAGCTCAAGCCGGACGATCTGGTGAAAGCTGCCGGCGCCCAGTACGCCGACTTCACCATGGAGTGAGGTTCAACCGGCGGAGCGTACCGCCACCACCTCCATCTCGATCAACACGCCCTTGGGAAGCGCAGAGACTTCCACCACGGAACGGGCGGGAAGCACCGGGCCGGTGAAATGCTCGGCATAGATGGCGTTGATGGCGCTGAAAGCCTTCATGTCACGGATGAACACGGTGGATTTGACCACCCGGTCCATCCCGCTTCCCGCGGCAGCGAGCACCGCTTCCATGTTCCGCATGACCTGTTTGGTCTGTTCTTCGATTCCGCCCTCCACCACCGTTCCCGTCGCCGGATCGATGGGGATCTGTCCGCTGGCAAACACCAGGTTCCCTATGGCCACCGCCTGGCTGTACGGCCCGATGGCCCCAGGCGCCTTATCCGTCGCGATCCGCTCAATGGTTGCTTCCATATCGATTCCATCTCCTCTCCCCTCCAGTGTATCAAACTCCGGCGACAAACGCAAAATGGCTCTTGACGAATACCTGAGACAGCGTCATAATTAGTTGCAGATGCAACTATCGAAGGAGTGGCATATGGATGTGGATCTTCGGGCCATCACCAAAATCGCGCGGGAAGCGAAACGCTTCGTCACCCGGGAACTCAAAGCGACCGGACTGGGCGCAGAGGATTACGAATACCTGCATTTTGTCCGACACCATGGCGGATGCACCCAGGCGGATGTGGCGGAGACGCTCAATCTGGACAAAAGCACCATCTCCCGCAAAACCGCCCGGTTGATAGCCCAAGGCTTCATCCAGCGAAGAGACGACCAGAACGATCATCGCTCATTCCACCTGTATGCCACGGACAAAGCGGAGGAGACCAAGAAAGCCACCCTCAGCGCGGAAGAACGGTTTTACCGGTACATCCAGCAACAAAGCAACCTGACACCAGAGGAAACGGAAACCTTCCTCTCCCTGCTCTCCCGCCTGTATGACGCATCCAAAGCGGAACGGAAAACCGACTTTTCCCATCTCCTCTCCCGTGACTGACTTCAACCCCACCCCGGTAAAAGACCCGGCAAACCCCAAGAGCTACTTTGCCAAGGAAGCTCGGCTGGTCACGTTGTTTTCCCTCTGCGGCATCTTCTTTGACGGCGGTCTTTCGGTGATCCCCATCCTCCAAGGCCGAATGATCGACTCGGTGGTGAACCGCCAGGGATTGCCTGCCGTATGGAGGACAACCGGCCTGTTTTTGGCAGCCGTCGTGGGAATTCAGGCGCTTCGGGTGGGAAAGCGGTTCTTCGTCCGCAGGTTCGCCAACAAAACCCGGGCCACGATGCGCCTGATGGTCTACCACGACATGATCCATCACAGGGAAGGAACCGAAACGCCCGGAGAGCTGCTCTCCCGGGCCATCGGGGACGTGGACATCACGGTGGAAGGGATGCGCAAGTGCGCCACCGAAGTGTTTGACACCGGTCTCTTGCTCCTCTCCTACCTGATCACCCTGCTGCTGCAGTCCGCCCGCATCACATTGCTGCTTCTGCCTTGGATCGCGTTGTCGCTGTTTCTGGCCAGACGATGCGACCCGATCGTAGCGAAGGCGAGCAAACAGGCCCGTTCCTCGTTGGCGTCCCTGACCAACACCGCATGCACATTGGTCGAGCAGATGGCCATGATCCGCACCACGTCCCGGGAAGCGGCCACGACGGCGTCTTTTGACCGGAACGTGGCGGAGACGGGGACTGCTTCCGCGCGCGCATCCGTTCTGGAGAGCAGCATGGAACCGTTGTACCGGGCCGTGGCGACCATCGGCATCGGGGCGGCACTGTACCTGGGAGGAATCCAGGTACTGGACGGAGTCTGGACCATTGGATCATACAGCGCCTACCTGACGCTGTTTCTGGCTCTTGCGGCGAAGGTGGGGAAGGTTTCCCGGCTGTTCAACGCGTTCCAGAAAGCGTCCGTCTCCTTTTCCCGTGTCAAACCGTTCCTCCACCCGTACCAATCGGAAGACACGACCATTCACCAAAGGTTGGAACGCCCCGTCACCCTGGATGTCCGCGACCTCTCCTTCTCATACCCCGGCTCCGCTCGACCAACCTGCTCTCGTGTCACCTTCTTCGCCAAGGAAGGGCAGATCGTTGGCATCACCGGAGCGGTAGCTTCCGGAAAAACCACGTTGGGGCTTCTCCTCTCCGGACAGCTTCCCTACCAAGGTTCCATACGCTTGGGCGGAAGAGAACTTTCCACACTCACCCCGTATGAGAAAGCACAGGCAATCTCCTACCAAGGGCATCAGAGCCATCTCCTTCCGGAGAGCATCAGGGAGAACATCACGTTGGGCAACCCCGGCTCCGTGGATGACACCCTCCGGGATGTCTGTTTCGGCGCAGACTTGGAAACGATGCATCTGGGAGCTGACACGCTGGTCGGGCACGATGGCGCCCGGCTTTCCGGGGGACAGGCGTCACGAATCAATCTGGCCAGGGCTCTCTGGAGGCATACGCCGGTGATCATCCTGGACGACCCGTTCGCATCGGTCGACAAAACGACCGAAAAAGGAATTTTCACCGCGCTTCGATCCCGTTATTCCACGTCATTGATTTTCCTTATCAGTCACCGGCTTTCCTGGTTCGGGGAAACCGACCTGGTGCTGTTCCTCCATCCGGACGGCACCATCCAGGCCTCCCCTCACCAGGTGATGCTCCAGACCAACGAAACCTACCGCGCAATGTACACGACGCAACAGGAGGTGACACGATGACTTCCACACGTTCCGTCATGGCTGATGCATGCAGACACCACCCCTGGAAGGTTTTGGCGTTGCTCCTCCTGGTGGCGCTGGTCGTCCTGGCATCCCTGGCGCCCCCGCAGATCCTCAGGATCATCATCGACCGTCATTTGGCTCCAGGCCACAGAGAAGGATTGGCCATCCTTGCGGTCTGCTATGTGGCGGTGGTCCTTCTCTCTGCCATTATGGAGGCAGTGAAATCGGCGTTGCTTGCCGAAGGCGGACAGCGGATGGTCACGGAGCTTCGCCGGAAGATGGGATCCAAGCTGTTCCGGTTGCCGCTCTCCTCCTTCACCCACCACAGTCCCGGCGAAGTGGCGTCCCACTTCAGCAACGACGCCGAGCAGGTCAACGCGCTGTTCTCAAACGGGTTGGCGAATCTGGTGATCGACCTGTCCAAGGTGATCGGCATCGTAGTCTCCATCGCGTTGTTCTCTCCTCGCCTGGCCCTTCTGGTGCTTTGCTTCATCCCGGTGATCATCGTGATCACCCGAGGGTTCCGTAGGGCGATGTTCCGTTCCCAACAGGCCAATCTCCAGGAACTCTCACACGTGAGTTCCACGTTGGCGGAGACCCTTGCCGCTCTTCCGATGATCAAATCCTACGCCCGGGAACCGTACATGGAAGCGCAGTACCGGAAAGAGCTTTCCGAAAACTTCACCACGATGGATCGGGTCAACAGCTATGACTCGGTGTTTTCCGCCATCATCACCATCCTGAAGTCCGTGGTGATCGCCCTGACCGTACTTCTGTCAGCCCAGAGCGGCTGGTCGCTTGGCATCACCGCCGGAATGCTGGCCGCTTCCATCGATTTGGTCAGCGATCTGTTCCAACCAATTGACGCGCTCGGCATGGAAATGGAACAGATCCAGAAAGGCAGGAGCGGAATCGCGGCCATTGACCGGTTTCTGTCCCTTGCCGAGGAACCTCCGAAAAACGAAAAGCTCACCCTGGAGGATGTGCTTCCTTCCCATTCCGCCACCCTCTGTTTCCAGCATGTCTCGTTCCGCTATCCGGATGGATCGGAGGATGTCCTGACGAACATGGACCTTGCCATTCCCGCAGGAGAACACGTCACGTTCCTGGGACGCACCGGAGTGGGGAAATCGACGTTGTTCCGCCTGGTTCTCGGCTTGATGCATCCGACGCAAGGGGAAATCCTTCTGAACGGCATTGATGTCTTTTCCATCCCGACGAAATGGAGGCGACGCATCTACGGGTACGTCAGCCAGGAGTTCACTCCGGTCGAGGGATCCCTCACCGACCAGGTCAGCCTGGGTGATCCCGCCATCAGCCCGGAGGCATGCGCCAGGGCATTGGCGTTCGTCGGCTTGTGTGACGACGGTTCTTCTGTCGACATTCTCTCCCAAGGACAGAAACAACTGCTCTCCATCGCCCGGGCCATCGTCTGCGAACCTCCGATCCTTCTTTTGGACGAACCCACCTCCGCCATTGACACGCAAACGGAGCGTCATCTGTGGGAGATCATGGAGAAGGCGGGAACCGGAAGGACGGTATTGACCATCACCCACCGAAGTTCCTGTCTGGAGAAGACGGATCATATCATACGGCTGGGGAAATAACGGATTTCTTCATCTCGGATACAGAAATGCCGATGGATCACATCTTTCTATTTCATACGTTGAAACATCCCGTATTGGATGGTACACTTAGGGTATGGATGACAAGCCATCAACTCCTGTCAGATCTGTGGATCGGGCATTAGCTATCATTGAAGTATTATCCAGCCACCCCAAAGGGCTCGGCCTCCTGGACCTTTCCCGGGAAGTGTCGCTGAACAAGACCACCACCTACCGCCTGCTCTGCGCCATCATGAACCATGGTTGGGTCACGAAGGATGCCACCACAGGAAAATACCGGCTCACCTTGATGCTGTTTGAATTGGGCAGCAGGGTATCCGCCAGGACCAATGTGCTGACCATTGCCCGCCCGTATCTGGAAGACTTGTCCGCCCAGTTCAGGGAGACGGTCCACCTGGTCATACGGGACGGCAGTGATGTCGTGTATCTCTACAAGGAAGATTCGTTGAACCGGTCGGTGAAGATGGGGTCCCAGGTAGGGAACCGGTATCCGATGTATTGTACCGGTGTGGGAAAGGCCATCCTCGCCTATCTCAGTGAAGAAGATCTGGAAGAAGTATGGAAATCATCCCATGTCGTCGCGCGGACACAGACCACCATCACCAGCCTCGATGCCATGAAGAAAGAATTGGCGGAAACCAGAAAGCGTGGATGGGCGGTCGACAACGAGGAGAATGAGATCGGGGTGCGATGCGTCGCCGCGCCGATCCTCAGCCGCAAGGGATACCCGGTGGCTTCCATCAGCATCGCAAGTTCCGTATTCCACATCACGAAAGAAACGATTGGCAACTACGCGGAAGCCGTGATGGATACCGCGAAGATCATATCCGAGCAACTTGGCCTGTAGACCACCGGTACGCTCCATCACCGATTGGGTTCGTGGCCAGGTCTCAAGCGCAGGGAACGCATCATTTCCGTCTCCCCAGAGGCCACGGCCAGTGGCGGTGGCGGTCCTGGGGACCAGGAATGGAGGGTGCAGCTTACTTCGTTCCTTTTCTGGCAAGCATTCTCGCTTTGATCATGTTCCGGATCGGAGTGCCGAACAACGCGAAGATGATCAACACAAGGAAGAACCAGCAGATTGGCGTATTGAAGAACACATTCAGTTTCCCCCCTGATTTCAACAAGGCGGTCCGGAAGTTCTTCTCCGCCATCGGGCCAAGGATCAACCCAAGGATTGCGGGTGACGTCGGTATTTTCACCTTGGTGAAGAAATATCCGATGATCCCGAAGACCAACATGACCCCCGACATCAAACAGATTGTTGTTCATCGCGTACGAGCCGATCACACACAACACGAAAATGATCGGGGTGAGGATCGCCTTGGGGAACTTTCAATACCTGGGAGAACAGTTTGATACCGCTCAACCCCATGAGGAACATCAACGTGTTGGCCAGAAAACATTCCGATAAAAATGCTGTATACCAACGCTTTATGATTGGTGAACAGCATCGGTCCGGGATTCAGTCCTTTGACCGTTAACGCTCCAATCAAAATTGCGGTCACCGCGTCACCAGGAACCCCCAACGTCAACATGGGGATCATGGCACCCCCTGTCACCCCGTTGTTGCCGGCTTCCGGTCCGGAAATCGCATCCGGGCATCCCGTCCCGAATTCTTCCGGATGTTTTGACAGGGAACGGGCGACATCATACCCGACGAACGCCCCGATATCAGCGCCCGCACCCGGGATGATGCCAATGAACGTCCCGATCAACCCGGTGATCGGCGCGACACGGCCAATCACCTTCATATCACTCTTGGAAGGCAGCACTTTGGAGATCTTCGCCTCAATGGTATCCCGCTTGAAGATTTCCTCAATTCCCTCAAATGCCTGGCTCATCGCGAACAACCCGATCATCACCGGGATGTAACTGATGCCGCCAAGAAGGTTCACCACCGCTTGGCCCCGGAACGTCGCGAACCGAAGGAATGCCGTGACGGAATCCACGCCCACCGTCGCCACCAACACACCGACGCACCCACAGATCATCCCTTTCGCAAGCGACTTTCCACTGATGTTTCCGATGATGCAAAGGCCAAACAACGCAAGAAGGAAATATTCTGCAGAGGAGAACTTCAACGCAAGTTTTGCCAATTGTGGGGAGATCAGGATCAGGCACAACACCGAAATCAGACCCCCAATGTACGACGAAACGGTGACGATTCCCAAGGCACGCCCCCCCTGCCCCTTTTTTGCCATCGCGTACCCGTCGATCGCCGTTGCCGCCGATGCGGGAGTCCCGGGAGTATGAAGCAACACCGCAGAAATGGACCCGCCATAAATAGCTCCGCAATAGATACCGAGCAACATGAGGATCCCGTCTGTCGCCTCCATCCCGAAGGTCAATGGCAACAGGAGTGCGACGCCCATCGTCGCAGTCAATCCAGGGAGCGCACCGATACAGATACCCATGGCGGTGCCAAGGATCATATTGAGCATCACTGCAGGATTGAGTACGTTCCGTAACGCTTCAACAAAGAATTCCATACGATCCTCCTAGATATAGAGCAGTCCGAAATCCATGGGAACATTCAGACCAAGTTTGAATACATAATAGACAATCAACGTGGAAATGGCGGAAACAAGCAGACATTTCCACAAAGGCCGAGACTGTCGCATGCCATCGGTAATATCAAAAATCTGATACATCATCTTTCCGAATGCGTTTTTGGGTTTTTTCGCCACATACGAGGCATCCTGTTCCTTGCTGAACCAGTAGGTGAAGAACGCCACCATCACAAAGGTCGGCAACAGGAATCCGAGGGGCTTAAGGAGCGCCACATATACCACCAGAACAGCCATGGAAAGATACACTCTCAAATGGTTCAGGCTTGCCAACGTGAACGTATGGTCAGGATCCTCATAATCCATTTTTCCCCGGATCGTTTTGACAAACACGATCACCGCCATCGCCAACAACACCACAGAAACAGATATCGGCCAAAGCCCAGGACCTGGAGCCCCCGTACCATACGCTTCCGTTCGTGGGTATCCGGCTGAAATCACGATGATGGTAATCGCGATCGCCGCAATGAGGATGCTCACGATGATATTCGCTTTTCTCATATCCCTGCCTTCTCCAAACCCTTTGCATGCGCACTAGCGGAAACGTTCTGAAAGCTGTCCCACCCACCGCATACCTTTTCTTTTCCCGCAATCCCTCTCAGTGCGGGCCGGAACCGCACCATGAAACCGACCTTACTCCCGACATGATAGAATGCCATGGAGGGAATCCAAAAGCCCCCAAAGGCCGATATTCCCAAATGATTGCGTTTTCTGACAACCACACTCCGACTCCGACCAGCCGGAAACAGCCATGTCAGGACACGTCCATATTCCGGCGACCAACCAAAGGAATCCATGGGAAATCACTCAGGATATCCTGAGTGATTTCCCCACCAAGCGCGTTGGCGACCTTTATTTCACGGCAAGTCCCAGATCTTTCACCAAGTCAGAGTACAACGTCAACTCGTTCTTCATTTTTTCCTTGAAGGACGGCCCATCCATGATTTCAATGACGTTCTTCGTGTTGTTCATGAATGTCTTGAATTTCTCAGTCTCCGCTGCGGTGGAAAAAATCTTGTACAGCTCATCCACGATGGCATCCGGCGTCGAGGCAGGCACCGCAATGCCTCTCCAGGTTCCAAGAGAAACATCATACCCGCTCTCTTTTACCGTAGGCACATCGGGAATCGCTGCGAGACGGTGATCGGAAAGCACGGCGAGCACTTTCAAGTCCCCGGACTCCACAAAGGAAGATACTTCAGAATAGGAAACCGACACCGCGTCGATATGACCACCGAGAAGATCCGTAATGGCCGGAGCGGCGCCATCGTAACCTACGTGCTTGAGTTTGGCTCCCGTCACTTTCCCAAATCCCGCCGCGGCAAGATGCCAGATGGCTCCGATCCCAGAGTTACCCACCAGAACTTCATTCTTTTTGGCATAGTCGATGAAATCGTTGATATTCTTGAACCGAGGATCATCCGCCCGCACCGTAATGGCGGAACTGGCCGTATTGAGCAACATGATCGGCTTGAACATGGAATAGGTCAAACCGGCATTGTTTCCCATCGCTTCCAGCGTCACCAACTCAACCGTCACCATGGTCACCACAGACCCATCCGGCTTGGAGTGGGCACCCTGGAGCATGCCAGTCGCACCGCTGCCCCCCGTGACGTTGATGACGGAAATGTTCTTGAAGGAAGAAGACGCGGCATCAGCAAGCCCACGCATCACCTGATCGGTTCCACCGCCCGCAGAATACGGAACGATGCACTGCACATTCATTTTTGAAAAATCAGGAACACCGGTCGACGATGATTCCTGCGCACCATTTGCGAACACACCAACCGCCATCAAAGCGATCAGCATCACGGAAAATACTTTTTTCATACTTCCTCCTTCCTTCAGGCTCTGCCTGATCATACCCCAAGATTTATCTTTGCACTCTTCCGGACGCATTTCCGGAAGCAAGAGACAACACTTCATCCACACTGACAAGATCGAAGTCCTGTTCAATGCTATGTTTCAACGCAGATGCCGCCACGGCGAAGTCAATCGCTTTCTGGTCATCAAATCCGTTCAGCAACCCATAGATCAGACCGGCGCCAAACGAATCACCGCCACCGACCCGGTCCACGATCCTCAGATGATACGTGGGGGAGAACCATGCGTGATGGTCGCTGTACAGCATCCCCGCCCAATCGTTGTCGCTGGCGGAAATGGATGACCGGAGGGTGATGGCCACCTTCTTGCACCCGAACCGTTGCGAAAGCTGCTCGGCTACCGACACATAATCATCCTTCACGAGTTTCCCCTGGTTGATGTCCGTATGTTCCGCCTGGATGCCAAACACATCCTTCGCGTCTTCCTCATTGGCAATGCACACATCGACATACGGGAGGAGCTGCCCCATCACCTGACCCGCTTTCTCGCTGCTCCACAGTTTCTTCCGGAAGTTGAGATCACAGGATACGGTGATATGCCTGGCTTTCGCAGCCTTGCATGCGGAAAGGCAGATTGCGGGAAGTTCCCCTCCCAGAGCGGGAGTGATACCTGTCCAATGGAACCAGGTGGCGCCATCAAAAATGGCGTCCCAATCAAAATCGGATGCGCCAGCCAGCGCGATGGCGGAATACGCCCGGTCATAAATCACTTTGCTTGCCCGTTGCGACGCGCCTTTTTCCACATAATACACACCGAGGCGGTCTCCTCCACGAACGATCAAGGAAGTATCCACGCCATAGCGGGCAAGCGCGTTTACCGCGCATTGTCCAATCTCATGGCGAGGAACTTTTGAAACGAACGCCGCGGGTACTCCCAATTGCGCCAATCCTACGGCGACATTTGCCTCTCCCGCCCGCATAGGAGACCTCAAAACGATCGGACTGTACAAAACGCCGGTATCCTTCCGGATTCAGGCGCATCATGATTTCCCCAAATGTGATGACGTTCATACGTTCCCCTGCACTGCAGCGATGAGTTCCTGTGCGTTTTTCGTCAGTTCATCAAACTTTCCCGCCGCCACCAATGATTTGCTGACCAATTTTCCGCCGACTCCCAGCCCTACACACCCCGCTTCCAAAAAAGAAGCGGCATTGGACGCGTCAATACCCCCCACGGCCATCAGTTTCACCTGGGGGATCGGGCCACGCACCGCTTTGATATAGGACGGGCCAAGGCATCCCTGCAGGGGAACACCTTGACGAAATCAGCCCCGGCATCATAGGCGGTAAGGATTTCCGAAGGCGTCATCGCCCCGGGGATGCTCACCAAATGGAGACGTTTGGTGGCACTGAATCACTTCCACATTGCAGTCAGGACTAAGAATGAACCTTGCTCCACTTTCCGCAGCAGCCTTCACGAGATCGACACAGGTAACCGTTCCCGCACCAATGTCAAGTCGTCCGGCGAAGGTCTTGCAAAGCGTGCTGATCGCCTCAGATGTCTTTTTGAAATCCTTTGATTGATGGTCATACGTCACTTCCAAGAACCGTATGCCACCCTGATACAAAGCCTCTGCGACCTTCTGGATCGATGAGGAATCAACACCTCGAACAATCGCAATAATCTTTGCATTTTCTATCTGATCCTGTAACACAACGCTCCTCCATGTGTTTCATTACATGAAATTGTATTCTATAACACGAAACACATTGTCAGCGTAGCACCCTTGTTTTGTTCTGTCAAATTTTTTTTGAAAGATTTTTTTCCTTGGGAAATGAATGGGGAAATATGGATACATCCTCCCTCACACCACGTATGCGTTCGCCCCCCAAAGAAGCGTTTTTCCTCGAAGTCCCAACAGGCTCCCATTCCGAGAGGATTTTTTTGTTTTCATGTCGAGCCACACAATATGACGCCCCCCCTTGCCAAACTTGGGAAAATGATGTTGAATACTATCGCGAGTTGCCCAGGTGGCGGAATTGGTAGACGCACTAGGTTCAGGTCCTAGCGGGGTCACACCTATGAAAGTTCGAGTCTTTTCCTGGGCAGATAAGGCAAATCCTTGCAATGAATGAAGTTGCATAGGGTTTGCCTTTTTTGTTTGGCATGCCCTGCACGGGGTTTCCACCCCGGAAAAACACCACGTACACAGATACGTACACAGTACGTACTCAATAGGGTGCATCTGGAGGCATGCCATGAGGACAAAAGAAGCGTTTTCACTCACGAAACGGAAGACGAAGGACGGATTCGTCTGGCAGTATCTCACCTACGACGGACAGGGGCGCAGGCGGCGGTTCAGCACCGGGTGCACCACCAAGACGCAGGCGCTCGACTACGTGCTCGGCCTCGCCAAGAAGGGGG